>NZ_JAHHPQ010000509.1:0-4289 GCF_024606245.1 Endozoicomonas sp. SESOKO2 | reverse complement strand
CACTGTATTTCGATGACCTCTACTGTAATCTTGTCGCTTCCGGTGAGCAGTCTGGTTCTCTGGAGTCACTGCTGGACAGAATCGCCACCTACAAAGAGAAAACCGAAGCCCTTAAGGCCAAAATCAAGAAAGCGATGAAATACCCCATCGCTGTTGTGGGTGTTGCTATGGTTGTGACTGGCATTCTGCTGGTCTACGTAGTGCCCCAGTTTGAGGAAGTATTCCAGGGATTTGGGGCTGAGCTACCCGCATTTACCCAGTTGGTTATCGGCATTTCTGAATGGGTCCAAAGTTCATGGCATATGACCATAGGCGCTCTCGTTGCCTTTGGATTTATGTTCAAAAAACTGCTACAAAAATCCAAAGCAACCAGAGACAGAATGGATCGGGTCACCCTTAAGATTCCCGTGATCGGTGTCATTCTTGATAAATCAGCAGTCGCCCGATTCGCCAGAACCCTGTCGACGACTTTTGCCGCCGGTGTACCCCTGGTGGATGCCCTTGACTCGGTTGCCGGGGCTGCTGGTAACGTCGTCTATTTCGATGCCACCCAACGCATAAAGGAAGACGTATCCAGCGGTCAGCAGCTGCAGTTCGCCATGAGAAACTCTGGCATATTCCCGGCCATGGCGGTTCAGATGGTGGCTATTGGTGAAGAATCCGGCGCTCTGGATGAAATGCTCGATAAGGTCGCCACTTTTTACGAAGACGAAGTAGACAACATGGTCGATGGTCTGACCAGCTTGATGGAACCTTTGATCATGTCGGTTCTCGGCGTACTGGTTGGTGGTCTTATCATTGCCATGTACTTGCCTATTTTCCAGTTGGGGTCTGTGGTCTAACCAACAGATGTGAAAATGTATTAAAACTCCAGACACATGCATTAAACTATCGACACGGAAATAGCTTATTCCTCTATAGCCCTTATTATATAGGGCTATCAGTCAACAGCTTTATCCAGCTACATTCAGGAATCAGACATATAAAAACAGTTTTAATGCATTTTGGCCGCAAGTTACTTACTCTGTGTCCACTGAAAATCAGGAGTACTTGTCAATAGTTTTAATGCACGTCTACCCTTCAAACTTTTTAGTTTTTTGTTCAACTTCCTGCAGCACGGGCTGCTTATCCTTGCTGAACAACAAGCGCTCGTAATACAGCTTGCTGACCTGACGATCCAGCGACCGGGAATGCCAGCTCTATTGTATGGCTTCCAGCAGATATCGCTCTCTGGATTTGGGGTTTCAATACGGGTCAGACGACGATAGTGGGACCTGCTCGATTTGGAACGCAAGGCGTTCCATTTTGATAAAAAGCACTCATACAACGCAGGTTCCTGGCTGCGCTGATCTGCAGCCGGTGTGCGTGCCGTTAGCTGCCATCGTCAGCATGTTGGATAACGGGGTAATTACCTGAAATTTCAAAGAGTGAGTGAGCGATAAGTGCAAGTCTATAGAGAGAAGCCATCCCTGTGTGATGAATATATGCATCATTCATAAGTGCAGCTATTGCTCTATCATTTTCTGTATCTGAATTGTAATTTGCCTGACTACCATTGTAAAAATGATTAAATCTTTTAAATGTATTAAAATTCCAATCTTTAGTCCTGTTTCTAATAAATTTGATAACTAAAGATCTTTTATCGATATTTATCTTTAACCTGACTAAAGCTTCCTGTTCGTGAAGCGTATATTTTTGACTATTTTTTCCCAAAGTTGGATCATCTGCATAGCTAAGCCATAACTCTAAAATATAAGAGCAATACCTTGTGTTCTTAACCATAATAATGCCTGTATTCGGTAAACGACCATCATTTAATTGTTGTAATCCTTGATGGTACCAGTAATCCTGAGAAGTTATAATGCAAGCATGCTCCCCAACTGAATCTATTATTTTATCAAGATGGCTTTTATCATTCTTAAAATCATTGATTACAATATCATCATCTATCCAGGTAATCCATTTACCAGATTTTACTCGACCCTCTTTCAGCCACTTATTAATTAAAAATATTTTTCCCCAATAAGGTTGCCTATCGTGCATCCAATTCATCAAATCTATTGAGTCATCATCTTCGCTATTCTGGCTAAACAGTATGAATTTGTATTTAGTACGCCTTGCTTTTGAAAATGCCAAATGATTCTTTGCAACAGCCAGCGAATAGGGTTTCCAGGTTCCTCCTGATAGGATAAGATCTATATTTTTTAATCCATATATTGCATTATCATCAATTTTAGAGACACTTGGAACAGAAGAAAGGTATGTTTGAAGCTTATTTGGCTTGTTGAAATTTTTACTAGTGTATCTAGAATAATCTTTTCGATATGATGCAGACCGCCCTTCGAAATCAGCTTTATTATTTATTTCTAATTCAATTCCATCTTTAATTTTTTCATATGAAGAATAACTGCCATCAGCAAGCTCAGTTAAAATGTATCCTTTTAAAGAATGCTTTTTATCTTCTTTTTCTATTTCAGTGATATTTTGCTCATAAGGTCTTTTCCAGAATCTGGCAGGGTAACTCAAAATCTTAAACGGATACCAAGTAAAGTCTGACCATTTTTCTTCATGCTGATTTATGCTTGTATCATTGTTCAGACCATTAGCAGCATTGTCTGGAATTATGCTATTTGCTGAAAGCCATAAAGGAATTAATAATAGCAAAATGTATCTATATTTTTTCATGACGTTTTAAATTCCATTTAATATTTTTATATTATCGACATTATCATAAAATTTTAAACAACGTAGGATACCCCTTCGGTTTTTGTCAACAAAGATATCTCCTCTTTTGATTCATGACTCTCTCGCTGTGTCAGGATTATTGCGATTATCAGTTAATTACCCCCGGTAGAGCCGGGTGCTTATTAAGTGAAACCCTCAAAGGGCTTATGTTACCCCCAAGTGCCTGAGTCAAAACCAAGTTTCAACTGATCTCGTGTTCCATCATTTTTCTCTTGGTTTCTGATATATTCCCTAATCACATTTTCATCAAGTCCTATTGTGCGTCGAAATACCCTCGTATCCGGAAGTACTCTCCAGAAAAATTCCTTTGCTTACCTTTGAAAGGTCTTGCAATAGCTATTGCACATTTTCCTTTCATATAACCGACAATATGGAAAGCAGAATATTTCATCGGAATGCTAATGCAAATATGGACGTAATCGCGCATCAAATGCCCCTCCGCAATTTTGCACTTTTTTGTACTTGGCAAGTTCATTAACAATGGTTCCCAGAAAATTTCTCAAGCTTCCATAAATGACCTTTTGCCTCTTTTTGGGAATAAAGACAATTTGAAGACGCAGACCATTACGAAATCATTGACTACAAGTACACCTATAGTCTGGCGCAGCGCCCTGCCAGCTATGTCATCCTGAAATATCAGCGCGAAGTCGTTCGCCACAAGCCCAGCCAGACGCTAACAACGGTAACCACACCATTAGGATTATTTGATCGCAGCTTTCCCGATGTCAGCTTCATCGCGGGTCTGCTGGTAGAGAATTACTGCTTCCGCGCTCCGCTTTACCGCCAGCATCAGAAACTTGAGTCCAGTCGTATTGCCATCAGCCTTGGAACCCTGACACATCTTGAGCAACGTGCGATATCCGAGAGCTAATCCCGCGAATCTGGAAAGAGAAATTCGGGACCAATCCGTTAAAATCCGATCTCGGCAAGTAGGGGGAGTCAATACCCTGCTTGAACGCTTACGTTGCGCGGGTGCACCACGGGCTTCAAGGCTGTCGCCAGTCGGGGCTATTTCTATGGCCTATTCCAGTGCGTCTTCGCCGGCATTGCTAACCATAATGTAAAATCCGTGGGTGGCAATATCAGTGAAATGCGGATACTTGCAGGCAAAGGCTATCGGCCCTATTTCACTGTTCGTGGTGAGCAGCTGGTCATCCTATTGTGTTGGGGACAAATCCAGCGAGTCCCAGGACATTGAAAAGTCAGAGAAATATTGCAAGAACTGGAGGAAACAATCATGAGCGAATCGTTGAAACCCTACAATCCTTTTGATAATGCCCTGACCGATGATGACATCCCCTGGTTTCTGACTGAAGCCTATCAGGATAATGATCCCGGTGTTTTTATTGTGGCTCTTGGGCATGTGGTCAAACATAAAGGCGTGACACAACTGGCGGAACAGACCGGCCTGAACCGGGAGAGTCTGTACAAAGCCTTTAACGGCAAGGTCCAGCCCCGATGGGATACTGTGCACCGACTGCTGAAAGCGCTAGCAGCCTGTCGGACTTAAGGCTGTCCTACTGCTGTTGCAATAAATTGGTCTA
>NZ_JAHHPQ010000508.1:0-74901 GCF_024606245.1 Endozoicomonas sp. SESOKO2 | reverse complement strand
CTCAATTTCTTGCAATCCTCGCTACGGACGCTTAAGTCCGACAGGCTGCTAGCGCCCCTGGTTTCTTCTTCTTTGGCTCGTTGACAGTGACCGGGAGAGTCAGTGCCCGAGTGTATGAGTGGGGATCAAGGATGCCGTTCAACATAGTTCTCAGCTGCCCTATTTCCGGGGACGACGCACTCTTGCCGCGGGCAAAATACCACCTTTGTGACGGACTCCCTCCGGGAAAACAGGGTAAGAGAGAAAAGCCTTCCGGGTACCGGGTCAGACAATACCGGTAGCCTGCTGCACGATTAAAGATACGCTTGGTTAACAGATCATGACGCCAGACCTGATTGCTTTGGCTTTCGCAAGCAGCCAGCTCAATGGGCGTCGACGAATAGCAACTACTTTTGTCAGGAGATTCATACAAGCATTTCTCTGCCGCCCTGACACCGAGACAAAACCTCGGGCTCTGATTCACCAGCAGGATATCTTCTGTCAAACGCTCAGAGACCCAGAATGCTCCCTCAGGCCGCTCTTCCCAGCTCAAAACAGGTTGGACTTTCTCTTGAACGGATTCAGGCTCCTGATCATTACCCGGCTTCTGCTCTGACTCACAGATGATTTGTCCCGTGTGAAGATTTTTATAGCAGCGCTGGTCGATTCTGTGCAGGGCAACATCTCCAAACCCTCTATCACTCTGGATAAACACATACTGGCGGAATACCCCTGATAATGAATGGTTTTTTTCTGAAAGTCATAATGCCATTTCTGCGCCAAACTATTGTCATCGCAGGGTTTGATTACAGCCCGATTTCCGGAATAACAGAGCCCTTTCTGCTCGGGATTCTGATGTTCACAGGTTGCAAAATCAACCTCTTCAACATCCAGCGCCAGACAATCAGAACCGTCCACCTGCTTAAGAAAGAATTGATCGGCAAAATGCTCATCCACTCGATGACTGTCTGGTGCATCTGCCCCGGATAGGGACGGGAAGAAAATAAAGAATACTGATAAAGGATTAAAAGCCCCGAAGTAAAAAAATACACGTAATGAAACAGGAATAACTACCAGTCCATTTCTGCAGCTCCACCTACCTGCCATCTTCATTGCCACCCTCTTTAGTAATTATTTTGACGTTAGCTGATCAAAATTCGTTGTCAAAACGATAACGGGCGATCAGAGCCACCGACCCACTGCTTCTGCAGCCCGACAAACAAAAGTATAGAAACCCTCTTGGTTTCGGGATTTTCCTACCTTTTTTACCGTTTCAATGTCACCTCAGACCGGTATCCGTTAAAACAGTTTTTGAATAGCGCACAATCCCCACTACACAGAAGAAAATCGGCAGGTATAATTGCGCGCCTGTCACCGTCAGTAGAAAGGTCATCCAGCGTTGATTATCTTCATCGTCACCAATAAAGTAACAAAACAAGTTTTTGTAGGCTCCACTCGCAATGACCTTGAAAGCCAGTGGGAAAAAATGGTGGCGGCCGCACACCAGGATCTGGACTACCCGCTTTACAGAGAAATCCGCATTCACGGCGAAGACGAATTTACCGTAGAGGAATGGGATAGAGCCGAGTCCCGTGAAGAGCTGGCCGAACTCGAGCAGGACGCCATCAACTTTTTTGGTGCAGAGAGTCTCAGAGGCTATAAGACCAGCACCGTAAAAATCCTGCCCAAAAAGAAGAAGCGCCAGCGCAAATCCAGCATTGAAAAAGAACTGGCCTCCATTTTTGCAGAAATTAATGAAGGGGATACCAATGCACCTCCAAGCCTTGCCGTGAAATCCGGCAATGCTGCCAATGAAACGACTAATGATTCTGCTCCACCGTCAGAAACCAAGCCGTCGCCTGTCAATCAGGCCGCTCAACACTCAGCTGCCGAGCCTTCATCTGCGCTTGCGCTAGCCAGCACGGCTCCGGACCCGGCAGAGATCAGGCTGGAAGCTGCCCAGTCTGAAGCAGAAAAGCCAAAGCCTGAATCAACCCGGTCTTTAGGCTCCAGGGCCAATGCGATGGTTCAGATGAACAGCATTGAAATGAGCGATGACATCACAGCTCAGCTGGCTGCAATTACTGCCGCGGCCGACGCCTGTCTGGCCGGTGATAACAGTGCTATGAATCAACTGGACGTTCAGCCCCAACCTGAAGTTCAAGAAGGCACACCACCAGAAACCATTGAGCCAAAACCAGCAGCCATCATCGAAACAGAGGTCGATGTTGCCAAGCCTATCTGCCCAAAAGAGCTTCGCATACGTGAGGCCATTGAACGCCACAGAAAACAACGCGCACAGCGCAGTGCTGAAAGCCAGGAAAACGAAAGAAGAAAAATCGCTCAAAGCCTGGCTGAACTCAATGCCAGAATTCAGGCAATGCAAACCGGGAAACTGGCAGCAGTAGCCTGATCGCTGGAGCCGACCTCTCTAAGGGTCGGCTCGATTATCCAATTTTCAGGGCAGGCACTATCAATTTAACCACAACTTCTGTGGATAACCCTGTTAATGGCTCATGTCATCCTATACTGACCCCTTCAGCTACAAGCTTTACAGCAAAGTGGGCATTATTTGCTCAGACAAAACCGCGACCACTAGATATAGGGGTGCAAAAGGAAGCAGGCACAAGACACCGCCTCGTCCACAAAGATCAGCCTAAGCAATCTCCACCAGACACTGTGACTCATCGAGACATTGACGATACTACTCGCATATTCTACCTGACTGTAAAAATCGTTATCATGGGAGGCTTTTACTCCCGAGTGAAACATCAGCATGTTAGAACGGCTATTCAAACTGAAAGAACATCATACCGATGTTAAGACAGAAGTGCTGGCGGGCATTACCACGTTCCTGACCATGGCTTACATCATTTTTGTAAACCCCAGCATGCTGGCGACCACCGGCATGGATCAGGGGGCGGTCTTTGTTGCCACCTGTCTGGCTGCTGCTATCGGCTGCATGATTATGGGCTTCTATGCCAATTACCCCATTGCTCTTGCTCCTGGTATGGGTCTGAATGCCTTTTTCGCCTTCACCGTTGTCGGTCAGATGGGTTACAGCTGGCAAGTGGCACTGGGGGCCGTTTTCCTTTCAGGTGTCTGTTTCTTCGCATTGAGTATCTTCAGGATTCGCGAGTGGATTATTAACAGTATTCCTCTTTCGCTACGAGGGGGGATTGCTGCTGGTATAGGTCTCTTCCTCGGCTTTATTGCCCTACAAAATGCCGGCATTATCGTTGGCGACCCAGCCACACTGGTAACACTGGGAGATATGACTTCCTGGGGCGCCATGATGGCATCCATTGGCTTCGCCCTGATTGTGGCTCTCTACTATCGCAATGTCACCGGCTCGGTCATGATCGGTATTCTAACCATCACCATCATCAGCCTTATTGTCGGCAAAGTAGAAATGAACGCTGTGTTTTCCATGCCTCCCAGTGTGGCCCCGACGCTTTTGCAGCTGGATATTGCCGGAGCGCTGGAAGTCGGCATGATCAGCATTATATTCTCATTCCTTTTTGTTGATCTCTTTGATACCTCTGGCACACTGGTTGCCGTAGCTCAAAAAGGTGACCTGCTGGACAAAGACGGTAAGTTCCCTCGTCTGGGCAGAGCTCTGATGGCAGATTCCATGGCCAGTATGGCGGGGGCTGGACTGGGTACTTCGACCACTACCAGCTATGTTGAAAGCACTGCCGGGATTTCTGTGGGAGGTCGGACAGGCCTGACCGCCGTGGTTGTTGGCTTACTGTTTCTGGGATGCCTGTTCCTGTCCCCTCTGGCAGCCGTAGTGCCAGCCTATGCCACCGCCCCTGCTCTGATCTTCATAGCCGTTTTGATGACGCACAGCATGTTCCAGATTAACTGGGACGATCTAACAGAAGCTGCTCCAGTGGTTATTGCAGCCGTTTCTATGCCTCTGAGTTACTCGATTACAACAGGCATTGCCTTTGGCTTTATCTCCTATACCGCCATCAAACTCCTGAGCGGCCGTGCAAAAGACCTGAATAGTGCGCTGGTTATTCTCTCCTTGTTATTCACTGTTAAACTGGTGATGTTCAATTAATGCACTGAAAATCAGTTTTCATCACTTCGAAAGCGGCCCATAATACGGGCCGTTTTTATTTATCGAAGCGCATCATGTCATTAGCCGTTGTAAAGCCTGAAAAGTACGAAGTCCAACTGACCGAGAAGGCGAACCTTACCCGAAAAGAGTTTCAGACTTTTGATGTTCCTGAACTGGAGGTTTTCAGATCCCGGCCAGAGCACTACAGAATGCGGGCAGAGTTCCGCATCTGGCATGAGGGAGAACACAGCTTCTACCGCATGTTTGATCCCGATACCCGACAACCTTTCAGCATTAATCAGTTCCCGGCAGGCTCGGAGCGTATCAATCAATTAATGATGCCGCTGATGAAAGACATCGAGCAACAAGAGGTTCTCCGAAAGAGGCTGTTCCAGCTGGAGTTTCTGACCACTCAGACCGGTGAGGCTCTGATCAGCATGCTTTACCACAAACCACTGAATGATGAGTGGAAGGCTGCAGCGGAGAAATTACAGATCTCCCACAACATTCGCATTATTGGCCGTGCCAGAAAACAGAAAATAGTTCTGGATCGGGATTACGTTGTCGAAACCTTGAATGTGCTGGGCAAAACCTATCAATACACCCAGGTCGAGAACAGCTTCACTCAACCCAATGCCGGCGTTAATGAACAGATGCTTGGCTGGGCCAGTGAGGTTTGCACTGGCCTGAAGGGTGACCTGCTTGAGCTTTATTGCGGAAACGGCAATTTCACGTGCGTCCTGGCCAACCACTTTTGCAAGGTTCTGGCTACGGAAATATCCAAAGCATCCGTTCACTCTGCCCATGACAACTTCGAGCTCAATGCCGTTGAGAATGTCCAGATAGCACGATTGTCCAGCGAAGAGTTCACTCAGGCCATGAATCGGGAGAGACTGTTCAGACGCTTGCAGGACATTGACCTGGATAGTTATGACGTATCCACAATACTGGTAGACCCTCCCAGGGCGGGCCTTGATGAAGCTACTGAGGCTCTGGTTCAGAAATTCGACAACATTGTTTATATTTCTTGTAACCCTGATACATTGAAGCAGAATCTACAAAAAATCACCCTGACTCATAAAGTGCAGCGAATAGCCCTTTTTGACCAGTTCCCCTACACCCATCATCGTGAAATGGGTGTATTCCTGACCCGAAAATAATTCCCTGAAAGGCTAAAAAGCGACCAGCCAACCACCTTTCCTTTATCGGAATTCTGTACCAGACTGTACGTTCCCCTGTTTCAAAAACTGATAGAACCCGGAAACAGGGGTTCTAACGGAGTCAGAATGAAAAACTATCCAGCCTCTGTCTTTGCGCTGTTTGTTTGTTTCTTTATTAACATTTTCAGCTCAAATGCACTGGCAACAAAAAACATTGATCTTCTCCTGGTCGCTTATGATCAGGGGGAAAGTGATGCTTTTAAACAGCTTGAAAAAGCTTTGAAAAAGCGGGGTATTAACTACCGTATTTTATCGCTTGGCAGGGCCGAAGAAATCTTCAGAAATCACCCGCTGAACCTCACTGTGCCTGTACCTGATCCAGACCAGCTCCGGAACAACCGGGAAACACTCTGGCCCCGAAGCGCTCTTATTGAGTTATCGCAACGTATTAAACCTAAGATCGTCTATTCCGGAATGGCCAGTGCTGCACAGGCCCAGATTCTCAATCATATGAAGCAACATGGCAGCTTCACTCTGGCTTTCTATGATAATTTTGATCCCATTACCAAAAAGGAATATGTACAGGCATTTCTGAAAACAATTCAAACCCTCGATGAATTCCATATTCCCAGTGCTGCAACCGCAGAAAGCTTCAACGATCTTGTATTTTGCCCCAATCCCCTCTACATGATATCCGGGCAACCGGCGCTTGAGGCCTGGGATGATATTTACCGACAAACAGATAACCAATCTCTCCGCCTTGAACTAAACCTTGGTCCCAATGAGTCTGTTGTGGTATTCGCCGGTGGCTATGACGACACGTATGAAGAGTATTTCAGAGTCTTTATTGAAGCCACCCGAAAGCTACCGTCCGTGACCTTTCTGGTCACCCATCACCCTAAGACCGATGGTGAGGTCGAGCGACGCTGGATTAAGGAAAGAGGTGCCGGGAATGTCCGGTTAATGGAAAAGAATCGCAATTCAACCGTTGTTCTCACAAAAATATCTGTTGCTGTTATGGTTCATAAATCCTCTATTGGAACAATGGCATACTATAAAAGAAAACCTGTTATTTACATTGCTGAACCAGGAACAGACAACTTTCTGATCCGCGAAAAGGCGGCCTTTCTGGCTTCTACTCCGGAAGAAGTGGTCAAAAAGTTTCAGTCTGCCATTGCCGGTGATAACCAGCTTATCTCACTGGAATCGCTGGGTATACCCGCCAAACAGCCTTCATTGTCTATTGCCATCGAAATCGAGACTATTTTGGAGGATATGAGACGATCAGAGTCCGATGCACTTTAATCAGCAGGATGATTATGGTTAACTGTTTCTGAATTCCTTATTTTATGGAGACTTCCCAATGCAAGGCAGGCTGACCCGCCTAAAAGTAGTCACTGGGTTGTTTGCCGGAGTTGTGATAGGACTCATTTCCCTGGTCGCTATCGCCAACTGGCTGGTCAATACCACAACCAGCACACGGCTCTACACCAATGTAGAAAGTATTCCATACAATAAAGTCGGTCTCCTGCTCGGCACCAGCAAGTACGCCCGTGAAGGTGGCTACAATGATCATTATGCTCTCAGGCTCAAGACTGCATATCTACTCTACACCCGGAACAAGATCGATTACATTTTGATCAGTGGCGACAATGGAACGCCTTATTACGATGAGCCCAGTACCATACGAAAAGATCTTTTGAAAATGGGCATTCCTGCTGAAAAGATCTATAGGGATTATGCAGGTTTTCGAACTCTGGACTCTATTATAAGGGCAAAGTTTGTCTTCGGGCTGAATAGCTTCACAATCATTTCCCAAACCTATCACAATAAACGGGCGCTCTATATCGCCCAGAATAAAGAAATTAATGCTATTGCTTTCAACGCTGGTGACGGTGCCAACAGTGACCTGAACAATAAGGCCAGAGAGATTCTTGCAAGAGTTCTGGCCGTTCTGGAAGTTCACTGGCTAAACACCGGCCCTAAGTACTTGGGTCCAATGATCGATATTGGTAGTACACCCCCGACATAGTTCGAGACCTGAAATGCGAGTGATCATCAACAAAAAAAGATAGGATTACAGATTCTGCTCTTTTTCCTCTTTCTACCCGACACACTCGCTATGGCAGATAAGAACAGGATCTCCATCTCAACAGGACTGTTTCCAACAAACTATCCTCCTCTTTTCCGGATCGATAATAAAAAAGGCATTGTCCAGAAAACCCTTGAAGCCATTAGCCAAAGGAGTGCCTATGACTTCAAGGAAGAATACTACCCTTTCAACCGGCTTATTTACATGGTAGGAAATGGCAGTCTGGATCTGGAAGCCCCGAGCTACCCTCAATGGCGAGACAGAGTGTCCGGGAAAGTTTCCTCTTGCGAGCACGGAGAAGTCATTGTCCAGTTAAGTGAAAGTAATTCGGGGTGGTGCAAAACGGTACGTATAAAACTTTTGAACCTTACTTTCAATCGGGAGAAGTGATTCGTAAGAATACCAGAGATAAAATGCATGTTTTGAAGCTTCTGGAGAAAGGTCGTAATGACGCAGCACTGATAGACGAACTGGTTGCTCGCCACCTCATTAAAACCCGGTTTGCGGGGATTATTTGTGACAGAAAAAACATTCGACTGTGTTCCTGTAATGTTCATGTTCAGTAAGTCTGCCGAAAAACATGAAAGAAAGATCAACGCCATCTTTCAAAAATTAAAGTCGGAAGGTGTCACTGGCCAGATATTGAAAGAGTATTAATAAACGCCAAGGTACTATCTTATCATTTTTTTAGTAGTTGGAGAAATAATCTTCCATATTATTATATTGCTTAATCGATCTATTAATTCTTAACATGCTCAGAAGCTCACCTGGCTTACCATTAACGCCTACCAAAGCCAGCTTCCTGTTTTCAATTTTTAAACGCTTATAAAGAAAGAGCAATGCACCTACACCAGAAGGATCAAGCTTTTTAACGGAAATCATGTCCACAAGAACATCTCCAGCACAATCTTTGATCAAATAGTCAAAATAAGGTCTTAAATCATTAACAGTTTCAGCATTAAATTGATCTTTCAATGAGATGACATCACATGACTGAGTTTGCCAAATTTCGTAATTCATTACTTCCTACCCCTTAACATTACTCCCAGATTTGAAAAGAAAAAAATCAGAGATCATTTCAAACACTTATTATCAGACTAGACAGGTGATAGCTTAAAAGATGAATGCTTCTATATTCTTTGGCGATAAAAAAACCAAATAAAGATAACACATACTAATCAAAAAGGCTTTTTGCCAACTTATCATCACTTTTATTTAAAAAAAATAAATAAAAAACCTTTCGACAATTATTTTATCTAATAAAAAAAACAATTAAAATCGTATTTAAAGATTACAATTTCGTATTAGTAAGTTGTTCTTAACTTCCTATAGTTAATCTCACAAGGAAATGAAAAGCTCTGTATCCAACATCTGATTGCTTACTAGCTTTTTTGAGTAGTTGCTTTCTACTTTTTAATCAATAGCCAACCACATTGAGTCCGTCGTTGTTAAACGTTTTATGGATGGCATAGAAAGAAGTCACAGAATATGGAAACCAGCACAGGCATTGATGCTGAGCAACGTTTATCTGCCAAATTGCTTAAAGCTGTTCTAATGTCAGCCTGTTTATTGGGTATTGCTATCAGCTGTGTTCAAATTTTCTTTGATGCCCGCCAGTCAAGCAACATCATTGATTCAGAAGCCTTGCAAATGCTGTCCATGATCAGGGAACCTTCCATTCAGGCTGCCAGTAGACTGGAGCCCACAATGGCCCGGGAGATTCTTTCCGGGTTAATGGAGCACCAGTCAGTCCACATTGCTGCCATCAAAATACCTGATAAACCTGAGCTTGCTGTGGTAAAGCGTGGCCTTTCCAACTCAGGGTATCGCCAGCTCTCGGACTACATATTTGAACCTATTCGAATTTATCGTATTCCTCTACAAAGGGAAATACCCTCTCATCAAAGCTACGGCGAACTCCTCCTGGCCATTGATACGGCTTACCACGGTCAGGAGTTCATCCAGCGCTCACTGATTGTCATGGTCAGCGGTATTTTCAGGGCCATTGCGATGGCATTGCTGCTCTACCTGATCTATACATTTATTCTTACCAAACCTCTGAATCGTTTGATCGTAAGCCTGTCACAGATTAACCCGGACGCTCCCGGCTCTCATAAATTACCTATGCCTAAAGGTCATCAAAACAATGAGCTGGGTCTCTGGGTCAGAACAGCGAATCAGCTACTGGAATCAATAGATCGAAACCTGAACCTGAGGCAGAAAGCCGAGGCTCAGATCATGAGACTGTCTCAGTACGACTATTTAACCCGTCTGCCAAACCGAAAAACCTTGCAGAAGCAGTTGCAGAGCCTGATTGATAAACTCTCAAGCTCTGATGGCAATATTGCCATTCTCTGTCTTGGTCTTGATGACTTCAAATCACTGAATGCCCAGCTTAACTTCAAAGCAGCAGAGCATACACTGGTCAAAATTGCAGATCGCCTGAGAAACCATATTGGTAATATTGGTAACAGAGGTTACATAGGCAGGCTTGGAGAAGACCAGTTTGCAATCATTCTATCTAAGATCACCCAACCTTACGAAGCAGCTGAAATGGCCCAAGCTCTTCTGAAACAGCTGGCTCTTCCCATTACAGTGAACGAAGAGAAGATAACCATCAGCGGAACTGTAGGCATCACCCTATTTCCTGACGACGGTCAGCAAGTTGATAATCTCTTGCAACAGGCTGAATTCGCCATGATCATGGCCAAATCCAGAAACCACAACCGCTATCAGTTTTATATTGCCACTATCGATACCGAGATTCGTCAGCGTAAGAAGCTTGAAAGGGACCTTCATGAAGCTCTGGAGCATCATGAGCTAAGTCTGGTTTATCAACCACAGATTGATTTCAAAACTTCCCGGATGGTCGGTGCCGAGGCTTTACTTCGCTGGAAGCATCCTGAGAAGGGGCTTATTTCACCAGAAATGTTTATCCCCATGGCAGAAAATAATCTGGATATCATTCCCATAGGTGACTGGGTGCTTGAGTCCGCATGCCATCAGCTCCATGAATGGCATAAAGCAGGATTCCATGATTTGAGAATGGCCGTGAACCTTTCTGCGATTCAGCTAAGAGACAAAAACATCGTCGACCGTATCAATTACCTGTTGCGCAAATACCAGATTCCACCCCGGTTGTTGGAAATTGAAGTGACCGAAACCAGTATTATGGAAGATATAGAACTTTCCTCCGAACAGCTCAATAGAATCAAGGCAACAGGCATTACCCTGGCAATGGATGATTTCGGTACAGGCTACTCCTCACTAAGTTACCTGAAACAGTTTCCATTCGATAAATTGAAAATCGATAAAACCTTTGTCGAAGGGCTACCAGAAAATAAAGAAAACACTGTTATCGTTGAAGCGATTATTCAACTGGGTCAAAGCTTTGGCATTGAAGTCATCGCCGAAGGGGTTGAAACCAAAGAGCAGGAAACACACCTGATCAACTCAGGATGCACAGAAGGCCAAGGGTACTTTTACAGCAAACCCGTTCCTGATCAGGAATTTGCCGAATTTCTGAGAGCCTGGAAAAGCACACCTGCAAACTCCCGAAAAAGGATATTCCCCAATGAACCCGACGTCAGCGACAACTGAAAAAACTACTCGGGCAATTGAGCGCTGCCTGACCGTGAATCACTGTGGCAAACCCGTCAATACAGTCAATATTGATGAAACACCCTATGTCTCAAACGACAACCCCTTCTCTGTGACTCTTTACGTGAGCCAGTAATCCTCGGTTTACGGTTTACGACGTATGAAATGAAAGCCGAAGATGAAAGGGAGTAAAGACATGAAAGATGCCACGTATGTCCACCCGCTTACCGCTCTCGGTAAAAGGGCAATGGATCTATCCATAGCATTGACAGGCATTATTTTTACACTGCCTCTCTACCCCTTGATTGCTTTAATGATCAAACTGAACAGTCCTGGTCCGGTTTTTTATCGTCAGATGCGCATTGGCTATCAGAGCGAAAACTATGTTTGTCTCTTTCTGATGACCCGATTCAGAACGGTGAAGGTCGATACAGAGGCCACAAGCGGTTCTGTCCGGCCAACAAGAAATGCTCCCCAAGTCACTAAAGTAGGTCACTTTCTTCGCAGAACCCATCTGGATAAATTACCTCAGTTATGGAATGTTTTGATGGGCGATATGTCCATCGTAGGCCCCAGACCTGAACCCCCTGACATTTGCCAAAAGCTGGAAGATAACATCCCCTTCTATACCGAAAGAACCTTTGATGTTGTCCCCGGAATGACCGGACTGGCTCAAGTAAACCTGAGTTTCTACGAAACCGTCGATGATCTGAGAAACAACGTCGCTTATGACCACGCCTACGCACTATCTTTGAGCAGCCCTGCTGAGTGGCTGAAGATGGACGTTAGCATCCTACTCAAAACGATCTGGGTTATGGTCACTGGCAAGCGCTAATAACCATCGGGCTAATGCCCTCAATAATTCAGATGGTTCGCTACCAGTGTATCCAGCGCTCTGCGCATTCCTTCCCGGCTATGAACGCCAGGCTGAAAAGGGTCGGCCAGGGGCTGATGAAGCAGTGAACACTTTATCCCTTCCGGTGTTTCACGCTCTTCAGGCCACAAGAGTGCGTCGGGATAAACCCCTGTCATTTCCTTCATCCAGTTCAGCTTCTCATCAATAAGCATCTGTCTGACTGCCGAAACCTCTGGAGTGAGATTCCCGATAAATACAGTCAAAGCATCACTTTTCTGGATAGCTTCTGCGACATCCTTCATTAATAAGGCAGGTAATACACTGGTCATGAAACTGCCTGGACCCAGAATAATAAGGTCGGCCTCTTCAAGTACCGTCAGGGCTTCCTGAGTCGGTTGAATATCTGGAATCAACAGTAAACGATCAGGCTTCTGATCCAGAGCATCTATTTTTGTCTCACCCACAATTTGTTGATTATCAATTATGGCTGCAAGACTGGCAGGCTCTTCTGACATGGGGATAAGGTCTGTTTCAACTTGAAGTATCTGACGAATCAGATTAATAGCCTCCATAGGACGGACACACATCTGATCCATAGCCAGGAGAATCAGGTTGCCCAAGTTATGATGAGTAAGATCTCCACTGTCTTCTTTGAAACGATACTCAAAAAGAATACGTGCCAGGTTGGGACTATCTGAACAAAGCTGATTGATGCAGTTTCTCAAATCACCCCAGGCGATACAGCCACTGGCTTCCCTGAGTCGGCCAGTGGAACCACCATCATCAGTGGTAGCAACAATACCAGCGAGTCGACCTTTCATAAAACCGAGGCTGGCCATAACCCTTCCAAGACCATGGCCACCACCGATAGCGGCAATACGACGACATTTAAAAAGAGCGTTGACGGACTGCATGTATTACTTAGACGTTGTGACTGTAGTAGAAAATTGTATATAAAAGATGGCTGATGAATCCACCTTTATACGACTTTATACGACCTTCTTCAGAGATGATTCTTCACTACTGAATCGATTCGGAATCAGTTCAGGTAATCTCTTTGCAAGGTAGGCTTCCAGTTTAGCCTTGCCAGGTTCATCCAGCTCAATGCCCAGTTTAGTGCGACGCCAGAGAATATCTTCAATCTGGTAAGCCCACTCATGCTCAATCAGGTAATCCACTTCAGCAGCATAGAGTCCGGCACCGAAATGCTCACCCAAACCGTCCAGTGAACGGCTCTTTCCTATCAGGAGACCGCTCAGATTTCCATAGGTTCCACTGAGGCGGGAAGCAATCTCTCGGGGCAGCCAGGGGTGAACATTACAAAGCTCTTCAGTGCACCCCTGAACACCCTTGAACCCTTCACTGCCAGGCAGCTGGCATGTTTTGGTCCAGCTTTCACTCATATCAGGAAAATAAGGCTGAAGCTTGCCAACAGCCGCTTCACCCAGCTTACGATAGGTCGTGAGTTTACCGCCAAAGACAGAAAGCAACGGTGCCTTGCCATCCTCGTCCTCCAGTTCCATGGTGTAGTCACGGGTAATCGCCTGGGGTGAGTCTGACTCATCTTCACAGAGTGGACGCACTCCAGAGTAATCCCAGACAATGTCGTTCAGGGAGATCTGTTGTTTGAAGTGTTTGTTCACAATATCACACAGATAACGTTTTTCATCTTCAGAGCAGCACACATCTGCAGGTTCACCCTTATACTCAACGTCGGTGGTGCCCACCAGTGAATATTTGTCCAGATAAGGAATGACAAAAACAATCCGGTTATCTTCGTTCTGCAGAATGTAAGCTCGAGGCTCCTCATGAATGCGGGGAACGATAATATGGCTGCCTTTGATCAAACGGATTTTCCGTGGGGATTTTTGCTTCAGCCCCTGATCAAAGAAAGATTGAACCCAGGGACCTGCCGCATTCAGCAGAGCGCGACTTCGAACAACAGATTCTTCTCCAGTGATCTCATCACGAAGAGTAATATGCCAAACACCGTCATTTCGTTCAGCACGCAATGCCTCAGTGCGGGTACGAACTTCTCCACCCCTTCTCTGAAGTTCCATGGCGTTCAGGACGACCAGACGAGCATCATCTACCCAGGCATCAGAGTATTCGAAACCTTTTTTGAAGTCTTCCTTGAGCGCAGAATCCTTTCCAAACCTGAGGGATTTTGATCCCTTGAGAGAAATACGGGCACTGAGGTTATCATAAAGGAAGAGCCCTGCACGAATCATCCAGGCGGGTCTCAAGTGAGGTCTGTGAGGCAGACAAAAGCGCATGGGAGAAGCAATATGAGGCGCCATTTTAAGAAGAACTTCCCGCTCTGCCAGCGCTTCCTTGACCAGACGGAATTCATAATGTTCCAGATATCTGAGACCACCATGAATCAGTTTGCTGCTGGCTGATGAGGTTGCTCCAGCCAGATCAGACTTTTCACAAAGACCCACTTTCAGGCCCCTGCCTGCTGCATCTACGGCAATACCTACACCATTGATGCCACCACCAATTACGTAGATATCAAAGAGCCCCTCTGTCTGCACCTGCATCATTTCACTTACATCCAAAAACGAATATTTACGAATATATACAAACTATAGCGAACTCTATAGTACAAAAAAAACCAACATATTTACCAATTCGAAGAAATACGAATATACAGGTGGTTTATAACAAGAGAATGACACAAGTAGGAGGTGCAGGAATGCTCCAAATCAATCAGGCTCCTGCACTGAGAATGCGAGGGGTTATCAGGAACAAGCGCATCTGACTGATGTTTTGCTTCTTATCAGCACGAAACAAGCGACCAAGAACAGGTATGTCGCCCAGCACCGGAACTTTGGTCGTCTTCTGATCCTGGCTTTCCTTGTAAAAGCCACCAATCAGCAAACTTTCATTTTCGTTTACGATCGCTTGTGTACTGATCGAACTGTTACTAACCCTTGGCAGGGAAAGATTCTGGTCGTTGGAATCGCCACCATCCTGAATATTCACACTCATGTGAATCCGGCGACCTATCTCTTCTTTGACAATTCTGGGGGTGACTTGAACGACGGTACCCGAAGTCACAGGGAACAACTCTGCATCTTCCTGACTGGCCACCTGAACGTAAAAGGTGCTGCTGTTATCGAAGACTGCCTCCAGGTTGTCCAAAGTGAGAATGGAAGGTTTGGAAACCACTTTGGCTCGACCTTCATCCTCCAACAGACTGAGTCGGGCATTAAAGCTGCCAATATTGATACCCAGAACCGTCGTGAATGAAGAGAAGTCATCTGCATAGGCGGAAGAACCCGGATCAAATTTAACTTCGGAATTGGTTCCACGGGTATTGTTCCAGTCAACGCCCAGAGCTTCTATGTCAGCGGTATTTACATCAATAATGGAGACACTGACCTCGACCTGGGAAGAAGGTTTGTCCAGAGACTCAATAAGACCTTCATACATGGCCATCTTGGACTCCAGATCATGAACAATAATGGCATTCAGCCTTGGATCTGCACTTATGTAAGCCCCTTCAATATAAGCACCGGAATTCAATGCTTCTTCAGTTTGCCGGGCCTGCTGATTATTGTTAACACCGTTACGAACAACACCTTTTGCGGGCTGCATCTTAAGAGGCTCAACAGGCTTGCGATCAACGCTGGAGACCCCCCCTCCACTGATGATGTTTCTTAACAAGCTGGCTACACCGGGAACAACGATCTGCTGACCTCTGAAATTGAAACTTTTATCGGTAGCCCAGGCGTATTTGAGACTGAACATACGCACGGTCAATTTGCTTTTTTGACGCTCACCTTCTTTATTGTCGAGAAGCTCAGCCGTTTGACTCACCATCTCAATGTACCTTGGCGGTCCGGATACATAGATCAGGCCATCTTTTGGCTGCTCTTTCCAAAAAAAACGCCCATCCCAGATACCCACTTTTTTGAGTGTTGTCTTGAAGTCCCGGGTTGTCATGTATCCAAGACTGATAATCTTTTGCTCAGCTGAACTGCCACTGTAGATATAGAGTGAGTGGCCATCAAAATACCAGATAAATCCGTAAATATTGGCCATGTGATCCAGAAAATCGACGGGCGTCAGTGGACCAATCTTGCCGTTTACTTCACCTACGACATCTTCAGAGATAACGACTGGAACATAGTAACTGGCAGCAAAATTCTGTAATGCCTCAAGCAAATCTTCACCACTGCCATAGAAGGAATAAGGACGGTCTCCAAAGACGGCCAAGGCTGGAGACTCTGAATCTTTGACCTCCTCTTCCACTTCTTCCAACAACTCCTTGCCGGCTACTTCAATATTTTCCATCTGTTTGACCGATGACTCAGAAGTACTGTTTCCTCCGGATGGGTCCTCAGCTTCAAGAGGAATATCAAAGCCCACCTCGACCTGAGGCTGTGGAGCTTTTCTCACATAGTTGTAATCGATACTTTCGATACCTGTCGTTTGTTTCTGGCCACCCATCCATTGCTGCAACCTGAAATACTCTTCTTCATCAGGTCTTGATCTTGTCGGAGGAAATGCGGTTGCATCCAGAGCCTGTGGCGGAGGCTCTGCGGGAGAGGCTGCCTGAAACCCGGGCCCAACATATTCAGTAGAACTCTCGGGAAGGTATATGGTTTGTCCCACCATCAGTTTGGAAGGGTTGGTAATGCTATTAAACTCAGCCAGCTCACGGAGCTCAAAGCCATAGTTCTGCGCAATAATGGAGAGCGATTCACCAGGGCGCACAATATGCCTTCGAGTACTGTCATTTTGTGGAACGGAAGACCAGACCGCCGCCTGGGAGTATGACAAGAACGTGCTGGCAAACAGTAATGGAATCAACAAAGCCAGAGCAGGCAACAAAACTAGCCAGAGTTTGAGAGTTTTTGACCCCATCCGAAGAGTGCCTCCATGCCCGTCCTCTAAACAACCCACAATAAAGGTATTAACGGCTAAATAAACTTTTTCTAATCAATTTTTTATTTTTTATAGCTAATTTAAATACACAACAGAATAAAACCAGTGTATCCAAGATTACTCTTCAATTCTAATCATTTACACAGTTTTAGGGCCAGTGCTACAGTTTGCTGTCATCCAGCCGACGCTAAAACGAAGAGAATCAATTCATTTAAACAGAGGCTCTGCATTATGGACGTGTCTTTTAAAAACGGCCTTTCTGGTATTTCATTCGTCAACAATGACTTTATTGATAAAGACTTTCCGAAAGACAAGTCTTCTTTTAAACCCTCCGGTAAAAGCATTGCGGCTCACTTCTGGAAAGCCCTTGAAATGGGTCGCACCTTCCAGGATCGTGAAAAAAAATTCGCCCTCAACCTGACTGAAAAGGCTCCTTCACTCTCCCCTGATGAACATAACATGATGACGGATATGGCTCTGAGCCTTCTGAGCAAGCATGCCGAAGAGTGGCCAGAAGCAAAAGCAGCTCTAGCCGTATTAAAAGAGTCAAAAGAATTGCAGGAATACCTGACCATGACACGGAATGTTCTGGTCGCGGGCTAATAGGAACAACAGGGAAACACACCATGAATAAGCCATTAAGGCAGTGGTTACTGGCTCAGGCCTCTTATTATATGGAGTATCTCCAGCCACGAAAGTCTATCGCTTTGCTGGAAGCCGTTAAACGATTTGAACCCCAAAACCCCGATGTTTATCGAATGCTCAGCTACGCCTACCTGCAAGTTGATCGACCTGAAGATTCTATCAAGGCCGCCGATACTTTTTTGCAGTACGCGAAGCCTGGAATGGATACCCGGGCCATTAAATGGATCAAGGGGCGAGCACTGCTCAAAAAGAGAAAGAAAGCCGCTGTAAAATAATCTCTTGCTTGACCAGACTGCTCTCCCCTGCAAACAGACTGGTCATAAAGCATGAATCCTGTCGTCGCAGGGCTTAATAAACTGGGCCAAAGAAATGACCTGATGCTGGCAGCCATGCTGGTAGCCATCGTCAGCCTGATCATATTGCCCATGCCCACCGTTCTGGTGGACTTTCTTATTGCCCTCAATATGGGGCTCTCTTTCATCCTGATGATGACGTCTATCTATCTGTTATCTCCGTTGGAATTCTCTTCGTTTCCAGCGGTGCTTCTGGTAACAACCCTTTTCAGACTGGCGCTCTCCATCACCACTACCCGACTGATTCTTCTTCAGGCTGACGCGGGTGAAATCGTCTATACCTTCGGTAATTTTGTGGTGGGCGGCAACCTGATTGTCGGTATCGTGATCTTCCTGATCATCACTATTGTCCAGTTTCTTGTCATCACCAAGGGCTCTGAGAGGGTGGCAGAAGTCAGTGCTCGTTTCTCACTGGACGGCATGCCCGGTAAACAGATGAGTATCGACGCTGACCTTCGTGCCGGTTCTATCGAAATGGAAGAAGCACAAAAACGTCGGGAACTGGTGCAGAAAGAGAGCCAGATGTACGGCTCAATGGATGGCGCCATGAAGTTCGTAAAGGGTGATGCCATCGCAGGTCTGATCATTATCTTTGTGAACATCACAGCCGGTGTCGCCATTGGTACCATGATGAATGACATGACGGCGGGTGAGGCTTTGCAGCTATATGCCATCCTGACTGTAGGTGATGGTTTGATTTCACAGATACCAGCTCTGCTGATCTCCATAACCTCCGGTATTATCGTTACCAGGGTGTCCAATGAAGACTCCAAAGATCTGGGTAACGAAATTGGTGGACAGCTCCTTGATAAGCCCAAAGCGCTGCTGGTGGGCGGCGTCCTGCTGCTTGGCTTTGCTCTGATTCCCGGTTTTCCCACTTTCATATTTCTAATGCTGGCGCTGATAATTGGCGGCGGAGGTTATTACCTGCTGAGGAAAGCCTCCCGCGAGATGGCTCAGGAAGCCGAAGGCGGGATTCCAGCCATGGCTGCCGCGACTGAATCAGCCGGAGATGCAAAGTCCAGACTGGACCAGCAGGAAGAGTTTACGCAGACACTGCCACTTATTATTGATGTACCTACTTCCATTCAGGAAACACTGAACACCCAGATGCTTAACGATGAGCTTCTGAAGGTTCGAAAAGCTCTGTACATGGATCTCGGGGTTCCCTTTCCTGGTATCCATCTTCGCTTTAATGACGCCATGATGGACAACAGCTATTCCATCATGCTTCAGGAAGTTCCTGTGGCGAGCGGTCATTTCAGACCTGGCTATGTCTTCGTTCGTGAAACCATTGACCATCTGGAAATGCTGAAAATCCCTTATGAACAGGAAGAAGATTTCCTGCCCAGCCTTGATACGCTCTGGGCAGAAGAAAGCCAGAAAGAGAAGCTGGAAAAAAATAATGTTAATTACATGGATGCTCCGAAAATACTGACATTTCATCTGGCTCACGTATTGAAAAAATATGCAGAAGAGTTTATCGGCATTCAAGAAACCCGATACCTGCTGGAAAAAATGGAGTCTTCCTTTGGCGAACTGATCAAAGAAGTCCAGCGTCTTCTGCCAGTTAATAAAATCACTGAAATATTCCAGCGACTGGTCTCGGAAGATATCTCGATCAGGAACCTGAGATCCATACTTCAGGCACTGGTCGTCTGGGGCCACAAAGAAAAGGAAGTGGTTCAGTTAACAGAATATGTCCGCTCATCATTGAAACGATACATCAGTTACAAGTATTCGAATGGTAAAAACATGCTGCCTGTCTACCTTCTTGATCAAGATGTTGAAGATACCATACGTGGTGGCATCCGACAGACATCAGCAGGCAGCTATCTGGCTCTTGATCCGTCCCAGTCTGCTCGCTTTGTTGAGAATGTAAAAAACACAGTAGGCAAAATTGGGCACCTTGAACATAAACCTGTACTGATCACATCGATGGATATTCGCCGATACGTCAGGAAGCTTCTGGAGCTGGAAGTTTATGATCTGGCCGTATTGTCTCACCAAGAGCTTACAGAAGAAATCACAGTACAACCTCTGGGTCGTATATCACTCTGATCAATGTTGATAACTGACAGCCCACTCTTTTTAGTAAGAAGGCTGTCTGGTCAGAAAAGAAATGCAGGAAGTGAAAAAAGATGTTTGCTCAGAGGCCATTCACTCGAGGATCATTGGAGTTCAGAACGAACCAGACCGTAAACGTATTGATCAAAGTAGTCTTCACCTTTGAAAATATGTTTTCTCAAGATACCTTCGAGTTGGAAGCCGCACTTTTCGAGTACTTTTCCAGACCCTTTGTTGTAATCAACCACATCGGCATAAATGCGGACCAGACCCAGCTCGTCCATGGCATACTGTGTGATACGGCTGAGAGCCTGAGTCATTACTCCTTTTCCCCAGTGGGATTCAGATAACCAATAGCCAATTTCAGCCGTAAAACGATGAACATCCACTTGGGTTACAAAGCCGATCTCACCAATGGCCTCCCCTTCATGATCGATCACAAAACGGGTATCAGCTTCATTTTCCTTCACATGCTGAATCCATGCTCTGGCATGCTCTATCGTATAAGGATGTGGAAAACTATCCCTGAGATTTTTGGCCACATTCCAGTTGTTGCCGTGACGTGAAAGTGATGGTGCATCACCGTAAAGAAAGCTTCTAACACAATATCCGTTACCCAGATCAAAACGCATATCCATTGCCTGACATGATCAATTCATCAGGTATTCAATCGGCAAAATACTGTGTGGCTAAAGAGGGGTATCAGAGCTGTCACTGCCCTTTTTTCATTTTATCGAGCATGGCATTGACAACGGCTCTAGCTTCATCCTGGGCATCGGGCATGGTATCAGGGTTAACATCTGGGGCAACACGCCATTCAATGACACGTTTGGCTAGTTTTCGAGCCAGAACGCCAACGATATCATCAAGGAACTTTTCGTCCAGCATGGGTGAATCCATAAACCGAAGGTGTACAAGAAGCTGCTCGGATTTACCTTCTTCTTTCATGTGGATGGCAAAATCGCCTGCGTCTGTTGTACTCTGACTGATGGTCAATGTGAAATGCTGTCCACTCATAACATTCTCCAAACATAACTAATCCAGTTGTCGGCGAAGCTATGGAGGGCTTTAAGGTGTGAACCCCCTGTTCTTACATAGATTGGAAATAATAATCCATGGTCTATAGAACAACTTCCATTTTGTCCCCTAACAAACTCTTTAACCTTTTTATCTACAATGAAATATGGTTATGGGCGATATAAATAAGGATAGACATTACCGCTCATCAGAATTTTCAACCCACAGGGAGAGAAGCATGATCACTAACCATGACGCAGAACCGATCCAACCTTCCAACCGCGGTCAAGTTGACCCAACCCAGCCAGTACAGCCAATTGATGCTGCTGAGGCAGAGCGCTTTGCTAATCTCAAAAAACAGGCAGAAATGGAAGAAGCTGAGACCAGTGAAGTGGAAGACGGCATGATCAGCCCGGAAGAGCTTCAGAGGCAGATCAGGGAGAACCTTTTCAAGAACGGCTTCAACAAGGCCATGGAGAAAGCCCGGGAAATATCTAAAGAGCTGAAAGAGGGCTAACCTGCAACTACTGTTATCACAAGTTTGACAACAGGTTAACCCTTTAGCCGTTTTTACTTCTTTTGATTATAAATATATTGATTCAAATAAATTACAATAGGACAAATAAGTCAAACATATTGGCTAAAGGCACCGCCAGAAATAAGCCTCAGGCCATTTAAGCAGGTAACCCCATAAACAATCAAACGTAAACTCAGACCTAATTGTCATACAGGGAGCAGTAGTATTTATGACAGGAACGTCGAGCAATGTTGTCACGCTACCGAGTTCAACAAAACTCTCTCAAGTGGGTGAAATAAACACCTCTCTCATCAATGCTTTCCAAAAATGGGTATTCCCTCCTGTCGATCATATTCTTACTGACCTGGCTCAGCATATCGTGGAGCTTTCTGATGCTGGCCAAAACAACGCTCAAATCATGCAGTTCATGGAAGCCAGGCAAAACCTGGAAAGATCAAAAAATCAGATCATACAATGCTTCCGGCAGGAGGCATTAAAACATTTCAATAATCTTGAAGAAGAGGACAATACACATGCCTCTGTTTCTCTGAGTGAGCTGTCATTGCTTGACAATGGCGATCTTGAGAAAAAGCTGGCGTGGCAATATGCCGCCAGTCAACTTAGCATAAATGACCAACTTCAACGCTTCAACAATATACAAAACAGGCTGTCTGGATTAATTCATCTTGAGCCAGAGAATAATCCACTAGGAGCTCAGAAGATTTGTGAGAGCTTCGCGCTAGCGCTGGTACCCGCTCAGCTGTCTTCAGACCTGACCCAGGAACTGCTTTTACAATTTGCTCTCAAGATAAAACCCGCTGTGATGGAGCTCTGGCATGAAGTGGACGAGTACCTTGATTCTATGGGGCTTGAAATCAGCATGCCAGCTACAAAAATTGCAGAAATACCAGAAGATGAACCCTTTTCAAAATCCAAACACATTCAAGTGGTACCAGAGGCCAATAGCAGAGAGGCTGCTCCCCAATATCGCTCAGAAGCGCCTGAACCTGAGACGACGTCAAAAACGGAGGATTCATCGCAAACCTGGAATGAAGCGTTCATGAATGAACTGGTAAACAGGCTGTTTTCCAGAGTAGAAGGACTACTACATACCCCGTCAGAGACTTCTAATGCAACGGTGAGTGGTGATGCCAGACTGTTTGCCAGCATCGAGCTAGCCAGTACACTGACATCCATACAGAAAGAGCTCTCGGGTCAACATGACTCTATCTTCAGTCTGGCAGAATCGATCAAGAGTGCCTTGAAGGACAAGGGTGTAAAACAAAAGCTCTCACCAAGGCACCGTGACCTTATCAACATGGTCGGCATGCTGTTCGAGTTTATTCTGGACGATCATGAGTTACCGGATGACGTTAAAAATCTGATTGGTTTACTTCAGATTCCTGTTTTGAAACTGACTTTACTGGAAGAAAGTTTTTTAACTGACCGTCGCCATGCGGCAAGAGAGTTACTCAATGACATGACCTCAGCCGGCATGCATACGACACTGGAGCCAGAAACAGAAAAGCCTGTTATCGAGTTGATTGAAGAAACAGTCAAGTACATTATCAAACATTTCACCGAAGACCCTGACATATTTTCCAGCTGTCATAAAACATTCAACGATAAGCTACTTAAAATCAGGGATTCTTTAGACCAGAATCAAACTAGAACAGAGCCCAATCAGACTGAACCTGCAGAGGGTGAAGAGGCCATTAGTACGGAAGATATTGTTCTTGAAGCTCAGACAAGCAAGGTAAACTGTGAGTTTCAACTAATCATCTCCAATCTCATTTCTACCCGGCAATATACAGTGCCGGACTCAATGGAAAAGCTGGTTAATGAAGTTTGGTCTGATGTTCTGGAAACCGCTGGTATGAAGAGCACTGCTAATACCAATGATTCAGCTGACATTCCATGGTTCGATGCCATTAATACACTGGATATCTTGTTATGGAATCTACAACCAGAAAACCGTGATTCGGTCCCAGCTCAAGACTGGCTCCTATTAAAAACTATGTTGCTCGACCATCTCAACAAAACCGGTCATGCCCCCTCTATCTTCGCTGAATGGATGCATGATTTGACCACACTGATATCAATGCCTGTTGAATTCCCAATAGAAGAAGAATTTATTAACGTAACCCTCGAAGATTCAGCAGCAAAAGAAGAGTTTGCAGAATCGGATACAGAAGAGATCGTACTTCAGAGTCAAAGGTTAGATCATCCTCACCTTGAATCAGACTTACTCATTCCCGAGGTCGTTGATACGACTCCAAAGGAAGACGGAGTCATCGAAAAAGATGTTCTGGAAGAGCATACCGGAGTAGAACTTAGCATAGGCCAGTGGGTTGAATTCATTGGCAAGCAGGATCAGCATTTCCGTTGTAAACTCTCTTCTATTAATACAGTCTCCCATCGCTATACCTTCATTAATAGTTCTGGCATGAAAGTAGCCGAAATGTCTGGCTACGCAATCAAGTCCGGTATAGAAAATGAGCGCATTCGTATTATTGAAGATACTCAATTCTTCGATAAGGCTCTGCATGCCGTCATGAACAAATTCCTGAAGTTTTAGCATCTGTCGACGACACATAACCTGAATGTTTTCCCCAACTGATCCAGATACAAAGGAGGTATCCATTGATCGACCTTGGGAACCTGGAACAGCTCACCGAAGACGATGCACCAATGATGCAGATGCTTCTGGATGAATTCCTCAACACCACAGAAGAGGATCTCAGATCCTTGGATAAAGCAGTTGAAAACAAGACACACCGCGAGATCGCCAGTCTCGCACACCGAATCAAAGGCTCATCAATGATTGTGGGAGCCAATCAGCTGATACAGCTGACCAATGAGCTGGAAGAAGCGGGCAAACAGGCTGAAAATGAGAAGTTCGAATCATTACTCTCTGATATCAGGAAGTGTTATAGCAGCGTTTCTGAAGCTATCAAAAAGCTATGAAATCTAAAACTGTATATGTGTCATGCTACCTTTACTCAAGCCAGAAAGACACTGTCGGACAACCTCCAATATCGTCACTCCCGGAATCATTCCTATGACCTGATCAAGGTTGCATAAACACTGCCTCATACCCCCTGCCTGTGTAAGGTCGTCAGACTGGATGTGGTCAGAGTCTTTTATGGAGGTTTGATGAGAGTGATTTATCCGGTAGAGTAAGCGTCCTAACCCATAAACAGTACAACTCGAATGAGTCTGACCTCCACCTCAATATCAACACCCTCTCCCCAGAGTCTTGCTGAAGATCTGGCCAGATGTGCCCGGGGGGAACAAAAAGCCTTTAAACATCTTTATCAGCTGACTTCGTCGAAACTCTTTGCCTTGATCCTGCGTATATTGAAAGACAGAGAGCTTGCAGAAGATTGTCTTCAGCAGGTTTATATAAAGATCTGGCAGGCATCCTCCAGCTATAACAGCAGCAAAGCTGCTCCCATGACCTGGATGAACACCATTGCCAGAAATCAGGCACTGGACCATCTGCGGAAACTGAACCGGGAGCCCCAGGTGGAAACGGAGGCGCTTGACCTGCAGGTCGACCAGAGTTCCAGTCAGGAACAAAAGATGACAGAAACACAGAACAGTCAGCAAGTCCACCGCTGTCTGAGAACTTTGAATGATAACCAGAGACGCTGTCTGGAACTCAGCTATTTTGATGGAATGACTCATCAGAATCTTTCTAACCAGCTGGAAGTTCCTATCGGAACAGTGAAAACGTGGATTCGACGTGGACTGATGAGGTTGAAGGAATGCATGACGACCGCTTAGATCTAAGCAATCCTGATGAAAGAAATCAGGCTGCAGCAGACTATGTGCTCGGCCTGCTGACGCCTGATGAAAAGGCTCAATTTGAAGTATTAATGGCTGTTAGTCACGATGTTCAGCGTGAAGTAGACGAGTGGCGAGAGTACCTGGATACTCTGAACGAGGCTCTGCCTCCTGTCGAGCCTCCCAAGCATATTTGGAAAAATATTGAGCAAGCTACCAACAATAAAGAATCATTCTGGAGCAGCCTGAAGTTCTGGCAAGGTTCCGCTTTTGCTTCGGTTGCCCTGGCTCTTATGGTGGCTCTGGCGAATTTTCAGTCGGTAAACCCGGCGAACATGGAATACGTTTATGTCGTCAACAACCAGAAAAAAAGCCCCGGGTGGATTCTTAACGCATCATTGGGCAGTAAAAAACTGGTTATGGAAACCGTTCAGCCTGATTCCATCCCTGAAGGGAAAGCCTGTGAACTCTGGTTGGTGGTGGATGGTGTAGAGCCTGTTTCTCTGGGAATGCTGCCTGAATCAGGTACAAAAGAGATGACGATACCCAAGGGATGGGCAGAGAAGCTTTCCAAAGCGAAAATTATTGTCACACTTGAAGACCAGAAGGGCGCACCCAACGGCTGGGACATGGGGCCTGTTCTGGATAAAGGTGACTGGAGCACTCGAACTTACTAACTTGTTTCGAGGCACTGCCTGACGGGGCAGTGCCTGATCTTCTAATTACCAGGGAATCAGGGCACCATCATAGTTAAAAAACTGCCCGGTATTTTCCGGCCCAAGCTGCTCAATCACAGAAATCAGCCCTTTTATGGAGGTTCGGGTATCAATCAAAGCATTGGGTCCGCCCATATCCGTCACAACCCAGCCCGGATGACAGATAGCCACACTGACCCCCTTATCAGATAGATCCTGCGCCATACTTTTGCCAACAGCATTCAATGCCGCTTTTGAGGAACGGTAGATATAGCTTCCACCGCTTGTGTTATCAGCAATACTCCCCATTTTGCTGGTCATCAATACAATCTTTGAACCTTGAGGCATCAGCTCAAACAGTTCCTGCACCAGCAAAACCGGTGCAATGGTGTTGACCTCCATGACCTTGTGCCACTCTTCAGATTCAACCTCGCCAAATTTCGCCCGCTGACCATAGATACCCGCATTATTAATCAGTATATCGATCTGCTCTCTCTGCAGCGTATGTTTAAGATTCATTCTCTGTGCGGGGTTGGTGACATCCAGAGGTACCGTTTCCAGTTTTTCGCTGTTCTGCTGCTTCAGGTTCAGCAAATCTTCTGCCGACTCTGGTGCCCGGCAGCAGGCATATACTTTGTAGCCTTTTTCCAAAAACTGCCTGCAATACTCCAGACCCAGACCCCGGTTTGCACCGGTCACCACCACCGTTTTAGTCATCACTTAACTCCTTATAGAGAGTGTCCAGACGAGCCAGATGCCGGGATCGTTCTGAACTCTCAAGAAAACTGGCATTGAAGCTGTTTCGTATCAATTGATAAACAGCCTGATCGTCCAACCCTAAGGCTTGCTGCGTAGCATGGAAATTATCGTTGATATAACCACCAAAATAGGAAGGATCATCAGAATTGACAGTGACACAAAGTCCTTTATCCAGCATCTGCTTCAGATTATGTTCTGACAAACTGTCAAATACACACAATTTGACATTCGAAAGGGGACACACTGTCAGGGGAATTTTGTTCTCAACCAGATACTGAACCAGACTCTCGTCATCCAAACATCGAACACCATGGTCAATCCGCAACACTTTAAGTGCATTCAAAGCTCCCCAGATGTAGTCTGCCGGACCCTCTTCTCCCGCATGAGCAACGGTCTTCAACCCAGCCTGTATGGCTTGGTCAAAGACCTCTGCAAACATCTCCGGAGGGTGCCCCAGCTCCGTTGAATCCAGACCCACACCGACCAGTCGCTGATGCCATGGTTTGGACATTTCAAAAGTATTCAGCGCTGCCTCAGCTCCTAAATGACGAAGAAAACACATAATAGTATGACTGCTGATACCCAACTGCTTTCTGCCATCCTGAAGAGCGGCATCCATTCCCTCAAACACAGTGCCAAACGGGATACCTCTGCCAGTGTGGGTCTGTGGATCAAAGAAAATCTCGGTATGAACTACATTGTCTTTTTGACAGCGCTCCAGATACGCCCAGGTCAAATCATAAAAATCCTGTTCGGTCTGTAGAACATTTGCACCAGCATAATAAATGTCCAGAAAGGATTGCAGGTTGGAAAACTGATAGGCGTCCCGGACTTCTTTAACGCTTTGGTAAGGCAGGCTGATTTCATTTCTTTCAGCCAGAGACAACATCAGTTCAGGTTCCAGGGTACCTTCAATATGCAGATGAAGTTCTGCCTTGGGTAACGAGTCAATCATGGAAGAATCTACCTTTTCATCTGTCATTAAAGATCGTCAGGAACTTGTTCTTTGAATGAATACTGCATTTCCACGTTAAAAAGAGCTATTCTTTCTAAAGATACTTATTATAACGCTCTGGCTGCAAGTCAGGCAGCGATATCAGGAAGGATGCTTTCGCTTTCAGGCGTCTTTTCCGGCAAAAAACCATGGAATGGCACTATGTCGAAGATTGATGGCTCAGGACAACCTCCCTCCCAAACACAATTTGAACCCAGCCGACCGCCTGTAAATCAGGGCAGTGGTGCTTCTGATGAAACGCAACCGAAGAAATATCTTTCAAAAGAGAAGCCGCTGTCAGGACCAGAAAAGAAATCGATTCTCTCCAGAGGCGTCAAATCAACGCCTTCAGAAGGTAAACTGGCACCTGCAGACTTGGGTATGATGCTGAAATTTTTTGAAAAAGGTGATTTGGTCGGTGCTCGGGAATCCATGGAACGTTTCATCAAGGACCTGAATCAACTCGATAAACTGATTTCTACCTTACCAAAAGATCAATCAGAGGGAGCCAAAAAATTGTTAGTCACCTTCGCTGGGCAGCTCACTGCTGACGATATTGTCAGTAAACTGGTGGTTTCAGACGTTTCACTGGAAGAACAGTTTGAACAAATCAGTGGCTACATGACCCAGCTGGGAACCTCAGAGAGCCCGGTCAGAACAATTGCCAAAATAAGGGCAGATGAGTACCTCAGTAACAGCAGTCTGGGACAGAACCAACTTCAGGAAATGACCAGACTCATGGAGGAGAAATGCCTCTTCTCTTTAAGTCAGACAGCCAACAAACTCGGATTAATGTTACAGGAAGGTGAGCTGACACCTGACCAGCAGAAAGCTGTGGAACAGCAGCTTCGTCAGATGCGCATCGAAATGTCGGCTTTTAACGGCACTTAGATATGATAAAAGCCGTCAAAGGCTGTCTGACGGCTTTTCTTGATCGGAAACCTCATTAAATCAGGACAGTACCAGAATCACAGTCACCACACTCAAAACCAGAGTAGCTCCATATAACATTACTTTAAGCCCTGCCCCCGGATGAACACCCAAATCATGCAGGCCGTGGTAAATACGGTGGATACAGGCCCAATAGGAAGGCACCAGGGCGACCAGAAGAACCAACTGTCCAATCAGATTATTCAAGAAGAAACCAGACATTCTTTCATAAGACAGTGCTTCTGCTGGAATCACGCCCAAAGATACCGCCAGAATCACCAGGATCGTAGCCGGGAAGAAAAAAGCGATTGTTGTTCCACCAGCGCCGAACAGGCTCCAAAGCAACGGCTCAATGTGTCTTTTCTGACTCATGACCATCTCCCTCAAAACAGCACAGCAGCAGCGAAAATAATGACAGAAACACCTGCCAGACCTGCATACATCAGTTTATTGACTACATGATCAGCCACCATCTTGCGAATCTGCTGAGGCAATACCCGTGGTGTCATATCAAAATAAGTGGCTGCATGAAACAGAGTCATCCCTAGCGTCACAACCGTGAACAGAATCATCAGAGGATTAGCCTGAAAAGAAAGCCAGCCCTCCCAGGCGTCTCCACCACGGGTCAGCTGAACAATACCAAAGAACAAGTTGATGCTGTAAAGCGCATCAAACACACAGGTCGCTTCCCTGATCATGTAGGTGCGATAAAAAAGATGATCCATATACCAAGTGCGCTTCATGGGACGCACATAAGGACGACGACTCATCACTCACCTCCTTTAAGCGGCATCAGGAAAGACAAAGCCCAATCCTGAGCGCCCTGCAACTTGTTCTGGTTGATAGCTGCAGCAGGATCGACATTCTTTGGGCAGACCTCTGAGCAATAGCCCACAAAGGTACAGGACCAAACACCGTTCTTGCTCTGAATCACTTCTGTGCGCTCATCATACCCGTCATCCCTTGTATCCAGATTGTAACGGTGTCCCAGTGCGATAACGGCTGGCCCGGTAAACAGTGGGTTAATCCCCATTTGTGGGCAGGCTGAGTAACAGAGCATGCAGTTAATGCAGCTGGAGAACTGCTTGTAAAGGCCCAGCTCTTTGGGTGTCTGCTTGTTTACACCTTCTGCAACCGGTTTTTCCATTGCATTAATAATATAAGGCTTCACAGACTCCAGTTTTTTGATGAAGTCTTCTGCATCCACCACCAGGTCACGCTCAATCGGGAAGTTGGCCAGTGGCTCTACCTTGATGGTGCTTTTGTAATCCCTCAGGAAGGTCTCACAGCCCAGCTTGGGCGTGCCATTAATGACCATGCCGCAGCTTCCGCAAACAGCCATCCGGCAAGACCAGCGATAGGCCAGAGAAGAGTCCAGTTCGTCCTTGATGTACTCAAGGGCATCCAGCACAGACCACTCTTCAAGAAAAGGAACCTCAAATCTACCGTAGCCGGGCTTCTCATCGCTTTCCGGGTTGTACCTCAGAATTTCGATGTTGATTGTCTTTTTACTCATTTACAGCCCTCCCGTCACTTTGCATCCGGCACCGCAGCACCCTTCTCAGCCGCTGCACCGTAAACACGCTCTTCTGGCTGATAACGAGTAATATTGACATCCTGATAGTCCAAACGGGGAGCTGAGTCACCGTTATAATATGCCAGAGTATGTTTCAGGAAGTTCTCGTCGTCACGATTGTCAAAACCATCAATTCGCTGATGAGCACCACGGGATTCCCTTCGATTCAGCGCTCCTACTGCAATGGTTTCAGCAACAGCCAGGGAGCTTTGCAGTTCAAAAGCCTGCAAGAGTTCAGTGTTAAAAACCTTGCTGCGGTCTTCAACCTGTAAATTACGAAAGCGCTCACGAAGCTCTGCAATCTTATCGACCCCTTCCTGCATCTCTTCGCCAATTCGGAAGATACCAAAGCAACGCTCCATAGTTTTCACCATCTCTTGACGAATGTGAGAAGCTTTTTCAGTGCCCTTCGCATTGCGCAGATTTTCGATGCTGGAGAGATGCATTTTCGCCTGATCCAACAGCTTTTTCTCATCAGGCATCACAGCCTGCTGAGCAAACCCGGCCGCTTTATCACCGGCCATTGCACCGAATACCACCGTTTCCGCCAGGGAATTTGAGCCCAAACGATTAGCACCGTGCATGCCAATGCTGGCGCATTCACCGGCAGCGTAGAGGCCTGGAATATCGGCCGCACAGTTGATATCGGTACGGATCCCCCCCATGGTGTAGTGAACCGCAGGACGAACCGGAACAGCCTGATGAACAGGATCAACACCTACATAGTTTTTAGCCAGTGAGCAGATCAGGGGCAGGCGCTCCATCAATTTCTTTTCACCCAGATGGCGAAGATCCAGCAGCACAGCATCACCAAGAGGAGTTTCAATGGTGTTGCCCTTACGCTGCTCATTCCAGAAAGCCTGGGAGAGCTTGTCACGCGGGCCCAGTTCCATGTATTTGTTCCTTGGCTGGCCCACCGGTGTTTCTGGCCCCAGACCGTAATCCTGAAGATAGCGATAGCCATGCTTATTGAGCAGAATGCCACCTTCGCCACGACAACCTTCGGTCATCAGAATGCCCGAACCGGGCAGACCGGTTGGATGGTATTGAACAAACTCCATATCTCTCAGTGGCGCCCCCGCTCTCATAGCCATACCATGACCATCACCGGTGACAATGGCGCCATTGGTATTGAAGCGGAATACACGACCAGAACCACCGGTTGCCAGAATCACGGATTTTGCCAGGAAAACCTTCGGCTCCCCTGTTTTTACTTCAATAGCAACCACACCCTGAACACGACCCTCTTCAACAATCAGATCGGTAGCAAAGTATTCGTCGAAACGTTCAATCGCAGGATATTTGACGGATGTCTGGTAAAGCGTGTGTAACATGTGGAAACCGGATTTGTCGGCAGCAAACCAGGTTCTCTCAATCTTCATGCCGCCAAAAGGACGTACGTTAACATCACCATTCGGCTTACGACTCCAGGGGCATCCCCAGTGCTCCAGACGAATCATTTCTTCTGTAGAGTTCTGAACAAAGTAATCGACAACATCCTGATCACAAAGCCAGTCGCCACCGGAAACGGTATCCTTGAAGTGATTCTCGAAAGAATCATGATCCTGAATAACGCCTGCTGCCCCCCCTTCTGCCGCCACGGTGTGACTGCGCATCGGGTATACTTTTGAGAGCAGTGCAATATTCAGGTTTGGGTCTTTTTCTGCAACCGCTATAGCAGCACGAAGTCCGGCACCACCAGCACCTACAATTGCAACATCGGTCTTGATGACCTGCATTTTATGCCAACCTCTACTGAAGGTCCGGTCTTTCAGCCTGGCAGCAGACTCCATCACAACCGGACAGGGTTAAGTGAAATCGTTGAAAGGAAACCTATTGGGAAATGTCTGGATACTGCCTATTGAGAGGATTTTCAGTGCTCACATTGAAAATCAGTATAGCTCTATTCAAGACCCTTACGGCTCATGCCATCGCAGTGGTCAGCCAAACCCGTTAACAAGTTAACGAGTTCAATATACTCACTAATAACATCTGAAGCAATCACGTGAAATCCCATAGATATGAGTATTCAACACATCCTGACTCTCACAGGGAAAAGTACAAATTCTGAACCATTTTCCTTCAAACAAAAACATTCAGAGAAATCAGTTTCTGAGCATGATGTGTAACAGACAGACATTTTCCTGTGGATAACGGTAAGCATCCCTGAGTCAGGGAGTGAGAAAAAAACTATAGAAGATTATATTTTCAAATATGAGTCACGATCATTGTGTCTCATCGAACATGGAGTGATCATTGGTAATACTGTTTACAGCTTCAGAATTAATTCTTTCAAAACGTTTTTGTAGTGCCTTGATCTGCAGATCCACGCTGGCATCAACCACCCCAACATCACTCTCCATGATACAATCCCCCGTAGACAGACGCTGATCCGAAACCAGGTTGATAAAGCCTACACCTTTGTATTCCGCCAGTATTTCATTAAGCCTTGCTTTAACCATCTTGAATTGACTGGGCGGGATACGAATGGTGACTTGCTTTTCATTTCTGACGTGCTGTAGTGCATTTTTTACCAGACTTACGGCAAGCTCTTCCTGATCATATTCACCAATTATTTTTTTAATCCCCGACATTAAAATATCAGCCAGAGCTTTCTCCACCTCTGAGAGATAGTTTATGGTTCGGCTGACGACCTTAAGCATTTGCTCAGCCTGATCAACCTTACTTTCTGCTAACCCTTCTTCAAAACCTCTTTGCTTTTCCTTCTCATAGGCCTGACGAGACTGCTCCAGTATTTCTCTGGCATGATCCCGGGCTTTCTTGATAATGTCTTTAGACTCAAGATAGTCTGCATAATCTTGTGTTTTCAGGACTTTCGCTGACGGGTCAATCGTCAACTGTCCGGAAGTCAGACGAACAGGTGACGCCATTCTCTATTCACCTCTTTATGTGCTTTAACGACCAGTGTCTTGCACTGATTGATATCCAGGTCCGACCTCTCTGAACTCCGGATAGTATCGCGAAATGAAACAGGCAGTTTTAATTCCAGCCTTTTGATAAAGGCAGGAGGACTGTCTGAGAAAGCCCTTCCGAGCACCTGAAAACCAGATTGCATAAGATAACGTTTAAAACTATCAAGATGATCCCAGTCAATCAAAAAACTTGGTCCCAGATCACTTCCGATGCGACTGAAAAACTGCGCCTTTTTAACAGCAAAACGAAACCCATCCTCTCCCAGTGTTTTCTTTAGCAACAGTCTTTCCTGCTTACGAAGGGTATTTCGAATAACGCTTTCGTTTAGAATAATACCCAAATAAAAAGCCAGCTTTGTAATGGCTTCTTCGTTCGCCAGGGCTACTCTTTTGTACTTTTCATCAAAGTCGTAATCATAGTCATTGCTCAGATCAAACTCTTTTAGTAAAAAATGAGACAGATGGTAATCTGCATTACCGGCTTTTCTGAGCTGTTTGACCAGTGGTGATAACTTGATGGTTTTCAACCAGCTGTGATGAATAAAGCGCACTAAGTACAGGTTAAATTCAGCAACGGACTGAAACAGCTCTAATTGTGGGTCTTCCTCGGGGTATCGCTGCTCTGCGTTCATTAACTCTTCCTGACTTTTTTCTTGCCTTTCTTCATGAACATCATCCAGTACAGTGCTCCACAACCGGCCAGTGCCACGATCAAGAGAAACAGGAGTCCGTAGACAACGCCCCTCAAAGCACCGGCGGAAGAAGGATTCACTTTAACGAAAAAAACCGATTCCATTTTGGGCGCGGCACTGCTCCCCTGATTAATGCGAGTAGCAGGAAAGAGAGAAACCGTGATTTTATCAAGAGACAGGCCTTCAATACTGTTAGACACCAGTGTTTTCACCTTTGGAATGAAGCCAGCCAGCTCCAGTTCTGGTGTGTACTTGATAAACACAGAGGCTGAGGAAGGGTAATTGACATCACTCAGAGAATCCTGCTCCTGAGGCAGGACAACATGGACACGAGCGGTGATAACACCATCAATCATGGATAATGTTGATGAAAGCTCTTGTGACATGGAATAGGTATAACGAGCTCTCTCTTCAGTGGGTGAAGAGATCAGACCGTCTTTTGGAAAAATATCACCAATTGAAGAGTATTTCTCCTTGGGGTATCCGTAACCACGAAGCAACTTGATGGATCTTGAAACTTCCTCAGATGGCACCATCAGGGTCACCATCTTGTCCTTATTGATAAGCTTTTCCGCAGGTATTTCGCCATCCAACAGGATGGCCAGCATGTCATTGCCTTCCTTTTCAGAAAGGCCAGAATAGAGCTCAACCTGACACCCTGACAGCAGAAAGCTGAGGCAGATGACTCCCAGGTATTTCAGAGTACGGTGCACAGTTCCCTTGCTCATGAACGGATGACTCCGGCTGTATTTCTGGATCCAAAATTACCAGGCAGCTGTGCACTTGCTTCAGGACTTCGTCAGGAATTATTGATTTCGCAGCAGAGTATCAAACGTCTGGGTACTCTTACTGACAATCTTCCCTATGTAATCCTCGGTGACCATCAGGTTGGTCATGGCCATCTGGGTTTTAAACATGTCCTGCATGGTCATCGTTTCACCAGGCTGCAGGTTGGAAACGACATTCTCCTTACCTGCTTCAACATGCTCTCTTAACCCCTGCATACCCCTGAGAATCTTATCTCCCAGAGTCAGGGCTTCCCCTTCTGGCTGTCCAACCGCTGAAGCAGCTTCTATTGACTGCTGTCCATCAGCATCACCTGAAAGCAGGCTGCCAAATTTATCGGCCGCACCTGCATCCACTTTTTCCGGAACGGCAAACGTTTCGGCAGATTCAAGCGCTTTCTCTGTCAGGCCTTTTGAGTTGATAATATTTTCGGCCATATAACAGACCTCTTGAGTTGGTCTTCATTTTCAGCAAGCGGGGCCTGCCACCTTGCAACCTTAAGCAGCAAGCTGCTCAGACTGTCTAATTATTGTTTCGATAGCACTTTCAACGGTTGGACGGGAGAACTGTTCATTATTGAGATGAATCAACCAGACCAGTTCCTCTTCTCCTTTCAGCCCTGCCTGCAATGGCAGCGCAAGAGACTGGGTGTAATGACATTTTCTTAGCGCATGAACCAGGCTTTTGCAGGCATCAAATCGGGACAACCCCTGAACCATGTAAATAAGAACACCCTCTTCCTGTGTCTCCAGATACAGAGCCCTTTCAGATTCAAATTCAATGCTGATTACTCCGGAGACGCCGAAACTGAGTCCCTCAATACCCATTCCCCGGCCAATATCCGAAATCACCTCATCCCGCCAATCCATTGCCTGCTTCCCTCATGCTAGCGTCCTTTCACAGCTACCCCTGCCTGTTATCACCCACAGAGCCTTATTCCATGGTGGCTACTCAGATTTTTGTTCCTTCTCAGCAGCAAAAAAAGGTGTTTCAACTTTCTTACTCGATGGTAAATCCAAAGAAGCGGTTAGTTCACCCAGGAAACTGTCATCCAGCTCGGTATCCAGCACAGCCTCTTCAATGGCCTCTGACTCTTCCTCTTCAATTTTGTTATCCAGACTGTCCGTTGCCGCAGACAACATATTCAGCTTGGTCTCATCATTGGTAAACACTTCTTCAGGAATGGACCTCACAATATCCACGATGGAAGTCAGAGCAAAAATATGAGCTTCCAGTTTTTCCAGATTCATTTTTAACGGTAACTTTTCAAAGTCAGACTCTGTGACCCACTGTTTATCGACGAGGTCCAGCATCTCTCCCATCAGCACAAGACGAACGACGTTTTCTTCAGGGAATGTTCTTTCCAGCCTCTCTTCCGCTTCACAGCAAGCATCATGAACACCTGACTGAATCTTCAAGCCTTTCATATCATCAATAATGACTTTCAATCTGACCGGTGAAGTAGAATGAGTCGTACAGTTCAGGTCCGTCGCAAGGAGATCAAGTTGTCCCTGAATAGCCCCTTCAAGATTTTCTGCTCCATAAGTTTCTACTAGATAGCGGTAAGTTTTCTTGAGTGAACCATCATCTCGAACGTGATCCATCTTCGCTGAATCAATAAGATCAGCATAGCTTTCACGGACCGTGCGAACATCAACATCAAAGCCCATTTCTTCGATCATCTGGGCTGCTGACTCAGAGATATTGAGGCCAGCCTGGATCAGTGTCGGATTCTTTTCCCTGATGCTTTGTTGAGCCTTTCGAATTTGACTGGCTTTCTCTTGATCTCCTAGCTCTTCGAAATAGTCTGCGGCAAAATCCAGTGCCGCGAATTGCTCGAGCACATCATCCGAAAATTCCTGAGCCTGCTTGAGAACCTGATTGGGATTGAGATTGGTTTGATTACTGAAATGGTTAGCGAGATCCTTAAACGCCTGGGTTTCCTGAATCGCCTGTATTTTCTTGATGCGCTCAAGAAGCTTGTCAGAGAGTTCTGAACCGGAAGAGAGTTTTCTGTCTTTGAGTTTGGTTTGCTTGAAGCGATCGGCGACCATGGAAAGCTCTTCTGCACTGTCAAGCAGTGCAGAAGTAGCATCAGACCGAACCTGAACCGTCTGTCCGGCAACCTTGCCTTTGGCTCCCTGGTTGCCTGCAACGTTCTGGTTACTCTCCAGAAACGATGGTGTTGATGCACCACCGGCCCTGTCGAGTGGAATAGTCATGTCATGCCTCCTGCATGTCGTAGACGGGAATTCCTAAATCCGCGAATCTGAGCGTCTCTGTCTAGCCTCTAGTGGTAGTTTTCAGTGTTTCGAACCAGGTTCGTATAATTTCGTCCATTTTACTTTGAACCGTCTTAACCATGTCCTGGTGCATTTGCATCCATTCAGATGAACTCTGGGCGGCGTTTTCGTGGGTTTTCTGGAAGGCTTCATGCTCTTTCTGTCGTGCCTGGTGTTCAGACGACTGATAGTTGAAACCCGCAGAAATAATGTCACCCACCCCCGTTACCATTTGAGCCTTCTGGGTAGCCAGCTGCATCTTGATATTCCTATCAGCAGCGGAACCACCACCCGATGCCCCGCGAATGGCCACCGCACCAGCCCCTATTTTCATGACACCACTGGCCATTCCGGCTGCCAGAGAAAAGATGGCGGCTTTTCTCATTTCTCCGGCCTGGTGCAGAACTTCCTGCTTGGCCGCATCATACTCAATGGCTCTGGTTTCCCTGGCGGTTCTTCGACCCTGAACACTCATCTCATGAAGGAGTTCAAACACAGTAAAAATGTCCACCAGCTGTTGCAGAACCCTGTCCCCGATCGGGCTGCCTGTTGATAGTACGTTGGCGGCCTTTGCCATCTCTTGCAGATGAGCCAGCTGATTAGCATCCGTTGATCGAGCCAGCTTATCTAGAGTTTTCAAAGATTGCGGATCGGCCGTTGCCAGTAGCACATCGGCTTCTGGATCACTGAAACCCATTTGTTTCAGTAGATCTTTCTGTTGTTCAGTGCCAAATGTTTGGCCATTCAACATTGCCGTCAAACGTTCTGCCTGAGCATTGCTGAAACCCTGAGAGGCAAGAGCCAATTTATTTTTCCCGGACCCGCTCTGGTGAGTAGACGTCAGTGAATTACCTTCATCATCCGGATCAGCCAGTGATAGCAAAGCATCCACCTGACTTTCACTGAAACCCATGGATTTCAGAGCGTCTTTTTTACCCTGTAAGGCTGACTGACCTCCGTGCATCGACGCCAGAGAGTTACCCGCATCATCGGGATCAGCCAGTGACATCAGGGCATCGAGCTGGCTCTGACTGAAGCCCATTCCGGCAAGAACACTTCTCTTACCCTCTGCACTTCCGAGATTGTGACCATGAAGACTGCTTAAAAGACCGGCACTCCCTTTCAAAAGATCGGCGTTTCTTTGCAGCTGCTGTTGCTGTTGCGGATTGAGGTTGCCACTGCGTAAACTTTCCGCCAGCTTCTGAGTCTTTTCAAGAGATGACTGAGTCAGCTTACTGATATCGTTGACGTCAGAATTGGCTGTTTCAAGATGGGTGGGCTTGACATCACCGGGTTTATCAAGCTCTGGCGCCCTCTTCTGCTGACCTTTCAATACCTCGGTATTTTTGGCTTCACGGGAATATCGAAGGTTTTCACCATCGAGATCTCCACGACCGACTTCATCCAAGGGGGCTGCGCCACCTAGCCCTGATGCCTGAGAACCATAGTCCACCGGCGTATTCTGTGACGCGCCTGTCTGTCCTACCTGTGACATAATCTACCTCCTTGAGACTCAGGCACGCAGGTTGCGCGCAAGTGTAGTCTTGGTTTCGTGATTCGCTTTAATGATGCTGGCAGCTGTGGAGTAGCCATTCTGGAGTTCTTGGATAGCCTTTTCCAAACCTTCCATAGCATCATCGATGGCCTTCTGGATCCTGACCATTTCGGCTTTTTCTTCAAGCGCTTCCGCCCTGAATATGTCTGCTTCGTATTTGTAAACAGAGGTTCCGATATCAGCACCACCCGAAGCCATCTGACCAGCCCCCCCTATCCACTGGGCTGTCTGTCCTATCCTGGACAGGATCGCAACATTTTTTGCAACAGCAGCTGATGTGGTTGCAGCCGTGTTGGCGCCTGTCGCCGTCACCGATGCAGCGGTTGAAGACCCTGTTGCTGTTCCCGAGGCTGTACTGGCAGCGGCGCCACCAGCACCGGCAGCTCCGCCTGCGAAAGCTGCACCCGCAGAAAGTGCGATCATAATGACGGCCCAAAAGACCGTGGCACCAATTTTGGCATCTCTCTCACCGTCTTCGTCACTGGCAAGACCGTCAAAAATTTTCATCATAAAGTTACTGGTTTCTGATGAAACCGTCATAGTGATCATAAGACCCGTCGCTGCAACCATCAGACTTGCGGCAACAATACTTAAAGCACCACCGGTAAGAACTCCCGCAGCAGCCACAGCGACGGTTGCAATCGCCAAGAATACCAGCGCGATATAACTGAAAATCTTCCCTACCATTTGAGATTTTTTCGATTCTTCGACTTTTGCAATGGATTCGCGGATTTTAGATATGATATTGCTACTGCGTTGCTCAGCAGCAACCTGACCTATCTTGATACTCTCCTGATCAAACCGGAGTCGCTCGTTCTGTAACTTTGACTGAATCTGAACCAGCATCGTGGTAGCGCTATCAATATCCAGAGGCTTTTCAGCGTTGAAAGCCGCTTTGGTAAACGCATTGAGATCTTTAGTCAGCTCAGCTTTCAGATCATCCGGAATTTCTCTGATGGCAGAGAAACGGACCATGACATCTTCGAAAGTATTGAACAATGTATTCAGTTTGGGATCGCCACCCCGGGCTTCCATATCTTTGAATCTGGCAGAAGAAGAGTGCATCGGAGCAAGAGCGTTTTTGGGATCATTGGGATCAGCCACGGCCAGCATCCCGTCAATTTGGGATTTACTAAAGCCCATACTTTCAAGCTCAGTACGCTTAGCCTGAAGCTGGTTTGTCTGCTTTCTGATGGGGAGATTTTTCTGTTCCTGAACCACCTCACCGGGCGTCTTGGGTCGGTTTGCCGACTTTTCCATGGCCTGCCCTTCCTGATGCTTCAATACTTCTGCGGTAGCCTTGTCAGACTCAGCATCAGCCGATGGAGCATCCAGAACCGGCGCATTGATATGAGCTTTTGGGGCTTCACCACCTTCCGTTCTGGAGTAACTGTTCTGGTGACTAAAGCCTCGTTGAACCGGATTTTCTTCACTATCAACGGCATCAAAAGAAGCCTGATGAATGTTTCCGGTTTGCTCTGTGGTAACAGGTCCCTGACTGATTGAAGACATCCTTTCACCTCTTCCCTTAACTGCTCAGGTTATCCAGCATGCTTTCGGCTCTCTGTTTCTCTTCCTCGTAAGCAGCCGTATTTCCAGCCCATTCAATGGCCGTCTCGTAAGACATTTTTGCTTTTTCGTTGTCACCCATCGCCAGATGACAGTCAGCGATGTAGATCATGGGTCTGGGATCGTCGGCATCCAGTACCGTGGCAAAAGTGAAGATCTCAATAGCATTTTCATACTGCTTCATCATTTGCTGACAGGCGCCGAGACCCATGAAGTATTTTCGATTGAAGTGATCATAGAAGCAGAGGAACTGAAAGACCTTTTGTGCCTCTTCGTACTTCCCCCCCTGATAAAGGTTATAAGCGACGCTATATATAGCTTCCATGGCATCATCGCTCATATTCTTCAGATCTTTGAAGGTTCCCCCCTTACCAAAGAACTCAAGAAGCATATCATCGAGTTCTTCAGTTTCGTTCATTCTGGCTTCTTCATTCACAGCGTGATCCTCCATGATTCACCGTAGGTTCTGAATAATTGTACTCAGTGACTGATAGTATTTGTTGACAAAGTTAGAAAGCATTTCAAAGCTTTGATTATATTTATTTATAGTCTGCTGTAGTTTAGTTGTTTCCAGCTGGGATTGACTGGTCAATGCCTCAATTTTGGTCTTTAAACCTTCGATATTGACCTCCCAGTCTGCTGAATTGTGATCAGTACCACCCTGGTACTTGGCACCGAGACTGTCCCAAAACTCCTTGAACTCCGGACTAAAGGTTGTTGTGCCCGATGTACCGGCGTCTGCTTTTTTAGCTTTAGCTTTAGCTAACCAGTCGTTTGCCACTTCCAACTGGGCATTCTTGTCCTGAATCGATTCAATCTGCTCTCTGAGTTGAACCTCTATGATTTCCGCCCTGGCCGTAAGAACTGACATCACCAGGGCATCCAGACTGGGTTTGGAAAAATCGACAGGCTCTCCATTCAAATAGGCATTCACAGAGGCGGCCCCCGGGCCAATGTAATTGTCTCCCTGCCAGTTGCTCGGATCACTGACCTGATTCATCAGTGAGACCGGCGTCTGGACATAAACCAGCTGTTTTGCCGCATCCGTGAGCTTGCCAGCGTATTGAAGAGAATTGAGTGTCGACTTATCAACAGTATAAAAATGAGTAGGTGTCAGGGAATTTCCCTGATCATCAGGGTCGGCCAGTGAGAGCAAAGCATCTATCTGAGCATCACTGAAACCCGCCGCCCTGAGTGAGTCCCTTTTAGCGTCAGTAAGATGAACTGACCCTCGCGTGCCAGAGAGTGTTACTCCTCCCTTGTTATCCACCGATGGTGTGGAATCAGTCATAAATTGGCTCCCTGCCGCTCTGAGCAAACCACATTAGAATTAATTTAGTACATGGTTTTCATGCGAAAATTTCATTAAAAACGTAAATTATGCGCTATTTGAAATAATCCTTCTTTCTCATCTTCTCAATCACATTAGCGAACTTATCGCGTGTATACCTTTCAAGCTCGTCTAAAAACTGTGCCCCCGTGATCTTTTTCCCTCTGGGCCTTTCGAGCACTTCCTTGGCGGCCTTCAGAAAGTCATTCTTGTCGCTGCCATCAAGACGATCAGCCTTGTCTAAAGTGCTCAGCTCAAAAGAAAGCACTCGGAAGTGAACCAGATTTTTTGAAATAGATGGATCAACCGCCTCTGAAACACCTGTTTCACTAGTAGAGGACTGTGGAGGTGTTCTCGGTGATTTTCCAGATTTTAGGGCTACTGGTGGTCCAGGCACTAAGTCAGAGACCTCAGCAGAATCCCCAAATGCGACTGGGTACTGGTGCTTTAACAATCGCTCTGCTTTTTCTGCTTCGAGCAACTTCAACACACTACTCAATATTTCCCTTGCCTCTTCTGTACCAGGACTGGCCATGGCTCCTCTGGTCATAGCAATCAGCTGATCCAGGGATGCATCGCTCATTCTCGGCAGCATCTCTTTCAGTTTCGTTAGAAATGCAGCCAGAGCTTGTTCTCTCTCACTGGCCGATGTGGCATTCATCATGGCTTCTGCCGCACTCAAAATAGCGTTTGTGACCGCTTTGAATTCAGCATCATGGGGGTCAAAACTCTTATCTCTACTCAGGACACCGGCAATAGCCTCTGAAACCACCTCTGAGAGAGGCATGCCTGTTTGTATTCCACTAGACATTTGCTCCAAAAGCGCTTCGGGGCCTGCAATAAGCTTGTCCTCTTGTGCGAACCTCTTAAGCCTTTCTTTGGCTTCGTCTTCATCCAGAGAACTCTCTTCCCGGACAGAAATCACGCCATCTCCCTGGGTGAGAGCTTCCAGTACAGGTTTGCGAACAGCCATGAACTTGCCATCATCCACATTGCTTTCATCCGATTTGGATTTAGACTCATCGGGTTTGGGCTCAGGCTTATCGGGTTTTGGTTGAGGCAGGTTCTGCTGGACATCACCTGAGGGGGCCATTATCTCTGTGAGACCCATACTTAACATCATTATTCCGCAAGCGTACAAACAAATCCCTAACGGGGGGAAAGCAATAGTTGCAACCGCGCCCACACCTACCAGAATACCTCCAACTGTGGTGACCGTTGCCTCTTTTTTGTGCTTATCGAGAAAGCCAAGCTTGGGCTGAAGCTCATTTTTGAACGCTTCTTTTCTGCTTTGCGCATCAGGATCAGCGGATGAGCTGACAGATACCCTTGCTTTTGAAGAGTGAGAAGAAGCTGTTGATGTATTTAGCCCATCTTCCGTCCCCGGAGCATGAACGTCAACTTCCTCACCCGGAGATGGTTGCCGAGGTTCTGACTGGAGCGGAGCACCTTCGTCTTCGTCCGGATCAAGTGTTGAATGTGCCCCGTGAAGCCCATAAGATTCTGAAGGACTGGTTGTGGGAGACTTTCTCGAAGCTTCCAGCGAACGGAGCATTTCAGACGCTTCACCGCTGCTCAGTGAATATTCCAGCTCTTCTTCTTTAGGTTCTGGCAAATCTTCCTGATCATAATAGGTTACAGAAGCAGAACGTGAGTGAATACTCTCGGGTGCAGGGCCCGAGCCCTCACTGTCACGTCTGCCAACCAGACTCTGCCCCTGTGTTCCGGTGACATTTCTGGCACCCAACCGACCCGATTTATTGACCTCGTGCTTTGGATGCACTGAATCAACGGGTGGTGTAGTTTGAGCATCAACGCCCGACGTTCTCCCTGGCATAAACCTTCTTCCGAAAAATGCAGCATGTTCTTCAGTAAAGCTTAGATGAAGTATCGCTTCGGCAGGTAGATTTAATACTCAAAGAGAATAAGTGAAACTTTATTATCTAGCCAATTTATTGGCATTTCTATCCGACAGTCACTCAATATATTCACCTGAACTCGTCTGTAAGAGCCTCAGGCTTGTTTCAACGCCCCTTACACCGCTTTTTGTGTAGTAGGTGTTTCATAAAACTCCAACACCGCAGACATGACATCTTTAGGGCTTAGCACCCCCACCAGTGCACCATCATCGACTACGGGCACTCTGAAAGCATGGGCTTTCATGAAGTGTTCATAAGCAGTGATGATATCGTCATAGGGCGATACGCAAAGGACTTCCCGGGTCATACTTTCACCCACAAGGCTGCCTTCCTGAGAAAAATACCCACCCATCAACGTTCCCTGAAGACAGTCGGTTTCTGAAAGGAGACCTACCAATCCCTCATTCTCATCGACTACCGGAACAGCTGTGATGTCGTTATGGAGCAGTATTCGTATAGCCTCAACCACTTCCATAGTTGGTGGAATGGTGATCACTTGAGGAGTCATGCAGTCTTTAACTTTGATTGATCTCATAAAACCTCTCCGGTTGTTCAGAGCATCAGAAGCAATACTGACACCTTAAAGTATTCTACTCTTTTCCGAACAATGTCCAATTGCAGGGAGAAACTTAGTTCATAAAGTCTTGTAGAGAACGAAGACAAGTCTCTTCGGGGACTCTATAATGGCTACCTTCCCATCCATTTACCTCTGTAATCGAAATAAGGCAAAGGTATACACATGAGCTATGCGAATATCCCGGCAGGTAAAAGTTTGCCTGAAGATATCTATGTTGCCATCGAAATTCCGGCCAATGCGTCACCTATCAAGTACGAAATCGACAAGGATATTGATGCTCTGATGGTAGACCGTTTCATGGCTACCCCCATGTTCTACCCTGCCAACTATGGTTACATTCCTCAGACTCTGGCAGACGATGGTGACCCTCTGGACGTTCTGGTAGTGACGCCTTACCCTGTTGTCCCGGGTTCCGTCATTCGCTGCCGTGCGGTCGGTATGCTGAACATGTCCGACGAGAGTGGTCAGGACGAGAAACTGATTGCAGTTCCCCATGAGAAGCTGTCTGCACTGTACAACAATGTACAGGAGTACTCTGATCTGCCAGAACTGCTGCTGAAGCAAATCGAACACTTCTTCGAGAACTATAAGGATCTGGAACCGGGCAAGTGGGTCAAGATCGAAGGCTGGGAAGGAAAAGAAGCGGCCTTTGAAGTCATCAAAAAGTCTGCTGCCAACTACAAAGGCTGAAGGGATTAACGCAATAAACCATTTTTTGTAAATGGATTATTAATCCCTTAATGGTGTTGGAGATATTCTCTCCCGCACCATTTGCCAACTCTGGAGCTTGCATCCCGGCGGATTCACTTCACAATTAAAGGACCATAAACAAGAACAGTTGGTTTTACATGGTTCAGCTATTTCGAAGCAATCAAAAATCTTACCTCACAACGTTTTTCCTTACTCTCTTTACCTGGGCTCTTGCCGGTGTTTCTTCTGCTAATGTGAATGCACTATTGGGATCTGACACCCAACAATTTTTGCCTGTCGAAGAAGCCTTTCAGCTGGAAGCAGAGATTGTAAACAACACACTGCTGCTGCACTTTCTCGTAACGCCAGGGCATTATCTCTACAAAGATCGATTCAGCTTTTCCAATCATGAAAGCTCTACACTGCTTGGAGAGCCTTTATTCCCAAAAGGCAAGCAAAAGTACGACATTAACTTTGAACAGAACATGGAGGTCTTTCCAGAAAATGTCACTGTCAGAATTCCTGTCAAGAGTACTGAGTCCGAGCCTCAATTCCAGATAAGGTTTCAGGGCTGTGCTGATGCAGGTCTTTGCTATCCGCCACAGACACTAAATATTTCTGCCCGGAACCCCAATGTCACCAGTGCTGGCCTGATTGAGTCTTCTGAAACAACATCGGAAGACGGCAAGGCTCTGAGTTTCTCAGAATCCTTTGGAGACAGAGACCTCCTTGTGACTCTTTTACTATTTTTACTGGCAGGTCTGGGGCTGTCTTTCACCCCCTGTGTACTTCCGATGATTCCCATTCTCTCCAGTCTGCTGGTAGGCGCTGCATCAAAGGGAGCCAGTCGAAAAAGAACGCTCTCTCTTTCCATCATTTATGTACTCAGCATGTCGATCACCTTCGCTCTGGCTGGCACCTTGACGGGGCTTTTCGGGGCGAGCCTGAACTTGCAGGCAAAACTGCAATCGCCCTGGCTACTGATCCCTTTTGCTGCTCTCTTCGTCATTCTTGCTTTGAGCATGTTTGGTCTTTATGAGCTTCAGCTCCCGGAAAAACTCAGAGACCGTCTCAACAGACAGCCTCAGAAATCAGGAAGTCATTCTGCTGCAGCCATTATGGGGATTTTATCGGCTCTGGTAGTATCGCCATGCGTCTCAGCACCTCTGGCAGGCGCATTGATTTACATCAGTTCAACAGGTGACGCACTCATTGGTGGACTCTCGTTGCTGGCTCTGGGCCTGGGAATGGGACTGCCACTCCTATTGATCGGCCTGGGTGGCAAGAGCCTGCTGCCTGGAGCTGGCGGCTGGATGGAGAATGTCAAACACTTCTTTGGTTTCCTTCTGCTTGGCGTTGCCGTCTGGATGCTGGAGCGTGTTATACCCGCACCACTCACACTCTTTCTCTGGGGCACCCTGGCCATTGGTGCTGCTGTTTGTCTTGGCGCTCTGGACTTCAGCAAGAAAGTTGGATCCGCTCTATTTTTTCAGGCAGTTGGCCTCGTTTTCCTGATCTATGGTGCTCTTCTGATCATCGGAGCAGCTCAAGGTCACAACCACCCACTGCAGCCTCTTGGCAGAATCAGCCAGCCCGGTGAAAACCTTTCAACAAGGGACTCTTTCCGCACAGTTACAACAGTTGAAGCACTCTCAGCTCAGCTGGAAACGGCTAAAAAGCTTGGCAGAGCAGCCATGATTGATGTTTATGCGGACTGGTGTGTTTCCTGCAGGGCTATGGAAAGAGACGTTTTTCCTGAAGCTTTTGCCAAAATTGACACAGGCAATTGGCATTTCATCAAGTTTGATATAACCGCGAATACCTCCGAACAACTGAACTGGCTAGACAATTATCAATTGTTTGGCCCTCCTTCCCTGCTGTTTTTCGATCCCAATGGTCAGGAGCGAAGTGAAATGCGCTCTCAGGGAGAGGTAGCCTCCTCACAACTCCGGAAAAAGCTGAACCAGACGTTTTATCCATAAGACATTCCTTAAACATGGCGTTGAAATGCTTCGTAACTGGCCTTAACGTTCAGTAACACGCACGAACTAGACCCATTCATTTCGTTGCGGCACAATGAACGCCAATATGAGAGGATACTAATGGCAAAAATACTTGTTCTTAATGGCCCCAATCTAAACCTGCTGGGAACCAGAGAGCCCAGCGTATATGGTGCCACGACACTGAAACAAATCGACCAGATTCTGATCCAACAGGCTCAAATGGCTGGTCACCAGCTCAGCTGCTCCCAAAGCAACGCTGAACATGAACTCATAGAACGGATTCATAAAGCCTCTGAAGAAGAGGTTGATTTCATCATTATCAACCCTGCTGCTTACACTCATACCAGCGTTGCTATCAGAGATGCCCTGCTGGGTGTTGCCATTCCCTTTATTGAAGTCCACTTGTCCAATATCCATCGACGGGAAGCTTTCCGGCATCACTCCTATTTCAGTGATGTGGCGGAAGGCGTGATCGCTGGAGTCGGACCAAAGGGCTATGAGTTTGGTCTGGCCTATGCTATTGACCTGCTCAGTCAGAAGTCTTGAGGCTGATCTTGACAGGCTCCATCAGCAGGGCGCTCTTCTGAAAAGCCAACATGACTGAAAGCTTTAAGGCCGACTACAGAAAATCACTTCTTCTGTTTAGGGAATAAAATGATTTTCACAGTAAAAACAATCAAGGCTGCATGATTGAGTGCGCCAATGAATACATCCAATTAACCACGGGACAGTTTCTCCCTGTCCAACAGCATTTGAGAGTGACGATGGACATCCGAAAAGTAAAAAAGCTCATTGAGCTTCTGGAAGAGTCTGGAATTGATGAGCTGGAAATTCACGAAGGTGAAGAATCTGTTCGCATCAGCCGTTATTCCCAGAATGCTCCAGTAGCCTCAGTCGCTGCTCCACAGTTTATTCCTGCAACGACTCCAGTGCCTGTGGCAGCGGCCTCTGAAACCCCGGCAACAGCCCCGACGTCAGAAACCAAGCCCCAACTGTCCGGTCACTATGTAAAATCTCCAATGGTCGGTACTTTCTACACAGCATCCTCACCCAGCTCACCGGTTTTTGTTGAACTGGGACAACAGGTTAAGGAAGGTGATGTTCTCTGCATTGTCGAAGCCATGAAGATGATGAACCAGATCAAGGCCGACAAATCAGGTACCATCGAAGCTATTCTGGTTGAAAACGGGCAGCCCGTTGAATACGACCAGCCCCTGTTTACCATTGCCTGAGACAGATGTCATGCTGGATAAAATCGTAATCGCCAACCGGGGCGAAATAGCTCTGAGGGTGTTGCGGGCCTGTAAAGAACTCGGCATTAAAACCGTAGCTGTGCACTCCAAGGCTGATGCAAGCCTGATGCACGTGCGTCTGGCTGACGAGTCAGTCTGCATTGGTCCCAACAGCCCTACTGAAAGCTACCTGAATATCCCTGCTATTATCAGTGCTGCGGAAGTGACTGACGCTAACGGTATTCACCCTGGCTACGGCTTTCTATCAGAAAATGCCGATTTTGCCGAGCAGGTAGAACGCAGCGGATTCACCTTTATAGGCCCTGCGCCTGACGTTATTCGCCTGATGGGTGACAAAGTATCCGCAATTGCCGCCATGAAAGAAGCCGGTGTGCCAACCGTTCCTGGCTCTGATGGTCCCATCACAGACGATGACGAACGCACACTAAACATTGCTCGCTGCATTGGTTACCCGGTGATTATCAAAGCATCAGGTGGTGGCGGTGGTCGCGGTATGCGAGTCGTTCACAGCGAGTCTGATCTTCTGGATGCCATCAACTTGACCCAGTCTGAAGCTAAGGCAGCCTTCAACAATGACGTAGTCTACCTGGAGAAATTCCTTGAAAATCCTCGTCATGTTGAATTCCAGGTACTATCGGACAGCCACGGCAATGCTATACATCTGGGGGATCGTGACTGTTCTTTGCAGCGCCGTCACCAGAAAGTCATTGAAGAAGCGCCTGCACCCGGCATTGATGAAGATGCCAGAGCTACCGTAGCAGCGGCCTGTACCAAGGCCTGTATTGAAATTGGCTATACCGGGGCAGGTACCTTCGAATTCCTGTATGAAGATGGCCGGTTCTACTTCATCGAGATGAACACCCGTGTGCAGGTTGAACACCCTGTAACAGAAATGATTTCTGGCATAGATATCGTCAGAGAGCAGATTCGCATCGCCAGTGGCCTGCCTTTGAGCATTACTCAGGAAGAAGTTGAACTTCAGGGACATGCTTTTGAATGCCGTATCAATGCAGAAGACCCCAAAACCTTTATGCCTTCCCCGGGTTTGGTCAACCAGTTCCATTCACCCGGTGGTAATGGTGTTCGGGTAGATTCGCATCTCTACAGTGGCTACAGCATTCCACCTTACTATGACTCTCTGATAGCCAAGATAATCACCTATGGCCCAGATCGTGAAACCGCTCTTTTTAGAATGAGAAACGCATTGGATGAAGCCGTTGTGGATGGTATTCGTACGAATATTCCACTGCATCAGGATCTGGTGAAGGACAAAAACTTCCAGAAAGGAGGCGTCAGCATCCATTATCTGGAAAAGAAGCTTGAAGAGGACTGATTCTGCTTCCAAAGCTCTCTGAAAGCTGCTTTCGGAGAGCTTACCCCCTCTTCTTTCATAATACCTCTTGTCCCAGTCCTTCAATCAGCTAGAATGTGTCCGATCCGGCGGATACTTATCCTGCCTCCCTCCCCTAATCAGTAAGTCCATACCCATGCCCTGGATACAAATCAAACTAGACACCTCTTCCGACCATGCTGAAGAACTGGAAGACCTGCTTTTGGAAGCTGGAGCCAGTGCTGTAACCCTTCAGGATGGTAAAGATCAGCCATTGTTCGAACCTGAGCCAGGCAGCACACCGCTGTGGCAACACACCCTTGTCATTGGCCTCTTCGATGCCCATACAGATATGGACGCTGTAGTAGAGCACTTACAGTCTCAATACCAACAAAACCCATTTCCGGGCCACAAGATTGAAATTGTGGAAGACAAGGATTGGGAAAGAGAGTGGATGACCCATTTTGTGCCCATGCGATTTGGCACAAAACTCTGGGTTTGCCCCAGTTGGAAAGAGATTCCAGAACCTGATGCTATAAACCTGATGCTCGACCCCGGTCTGGCTTTTGGAACAGGCACTCACCCAACCACAGCCCTGTGCCTTGAATGGCTGGAAAAGCAGGAAAATTTCGAAAACCAATCGGTTATCGACTACGGATGTGGGTCCGGCATTCTGGCGATTGCAGCACTATTGCTGGGTGCCAAAACAGTCACAGGTGTGGATCTTGATCCTCAGGCACTGGAAGCTACTATCGATAATGCTGAGAGGAACGGGATCGCCCCGGAAAAACTGAAAGTATATCTGCCCGAACAAGTCCCGAAAAATAAAGCAGACGTCGTCATAGCCAACATACTCGCAGGCCCACTGGTAGAACTCGCCCCCACATTGGCGAGCTATCTCAAAGGTGGCGGAAAAATCACTTTATCCGGCATTCTCTCAGAACAGAAAAGCAGTATCGTCAGCACCTACTCTGAATGGTTTGACCTGGGACCAGTTGTACAGAACGAAGACTGGATCCTGGTGACCGGAACCCGGAAGTAATAACCATAAAAAGATGCAATATTTTTTGATATCAGACTGATTTCAGACAAGATCCCGGAAGATTTTATCTTTCGGGCTGTGGACATCCTTTGTAGCTCTTTGATCTAATAATCCACACTCAATCAAGACAGTAACGCATACAGGCTTCATGAAAGGCTCTCGAATCACCCGCTGCCCAAAATGCCAGACCTCCTTTAAGGTGACCCAGGCGCAATTACGAGCCGCCAGTGGTTCGGTTCGATGCGGTTCCTGTCTTGAGGTGTTTGATGCCCTATCAAACATGCCCAATAAAGCTGCTCCGGAAAAACCGCTCCAGAAGAAGCCGAAAGACAAACCGGCTGAAAAACAATCGACCCGACATGACAAAGTAGCAGAGAAAAACACGACTCAGGATAGCAAGCCTGAAGAAAGCACTTTAAGAGCCGTCGAAACGACGCCTGAAGAAGAGCCCCCATTCCATTCTTTTCTGGATACTTTGAATAAGGAGCACGTTGAGGTTGATGAAGAATCAGGAAGAAGTTCCCTGAGAGTAATGGGCTGGGTCACTCTGATCCTGATTTTTTCTGTATCGCTTGCTGGACAGTACGCATGGTTTAACAGAGATCAGCTTTCACTCGACCCACGTTTGAGACCAGCATACACTTTAAGCTGTCAATATCTGAACTGCTCCCTTCCGGCATTGGTAGATGTTAACGCCATCAAAAGCCTGCAACTGCACATCCGTAGCCACCCCGAGCGAAGCGAAGGTCTGGTAGTAGACTCAGTGATCATCAATGAAGCCACGTTTCCGCAACCCTGGCCCCTGCTTGAGTTAACATTTACTGACATTAATGGCCAACCCGAAGCCAGTAGACGGTTTCGCCCGAAGGAGTATCTGGGCGGTGCACTGGCTGGATCCAGAGAGATACCCAGCGGACACCCCATAAGGCTCAGTATGGAAATCGTTGATCCCGGCAATGGAGCTACCAACTATCAGCTGTATTTTTTACCTGCCAATTAAAAGACTGGCAGAAGCGAAAGCCCTATAAATCGAGTCTCTATGGTGTTTTACCGGCAAGTGCATCCACAAACCGTAACCGAGCAATTGCAATAAGTAGATATCGCAAATCTATAGGTATTTAATCGAGATCAAAAATCACTTAGATCACCTAAATTATTACTTGCGGTACTTTTCACAAAAGTCACTATACACCGTCTTTGAAAGGTCATATTTCGCAACAGGACACCGGTACGTGGTAATAACTGCTCGTGAAGATGAGTGCTGTTCCAGTCAGAGCCCACAATAAAACACCCTTTCGTCTAAAAATTGTACAGAGTATTATATGCGATTACGCCTGCCTGATCTCCCACAAAGAGACACTGAAAGTCGTATAAATCTTTGAAAACCCCGCAAGATCGACCTCTTGCTTTTTTCATGATCCCGAGCAGTCATTTAAATCACCTTAGAGGATTTTTATCACGCTCTGGACAGTAGCAACGCTGGATTGAGGCAAACCACTTTGTTAAAGATAGGTCCATACACTATTCAAAGTCCGGTTATCCTGGCCCCCATGGCCGGAGTAACAGATCGCCCATTCAGGCAACTGTGTCTGAGAATGGGAGCGGGTATGGCCGTCTCAGAAATGGTGACCAGCAACCCAAAACTCTGGAACACACGAAAGTCTCGACTGAGAATGGATCATCACGCCGAAGAGTTTCAACCTCGCTCTGTTCAGATTGCAGGCAGTGACCCGGAACAAATGGCTGTTGCGGCTCGTCTAAACCAGGAACGGGGCGCCCAAATCATTGATATCAACATGGGCTGCCCTGCAAAAAAAGTCTGCAACAAAGCGGCTGGCTCCGCTCTGATGAGAGAACCTGAACTGGTAAAGCAAATATTGAAGTCAGTGGTTCAGGCGGTTGATATCCCGGTCACTCTAAAGACACGGACCGGCTGGTGTCCTGAAAACAAAAACGGCCTCGACATTGCCTTGATGGCACAGGACTTTGGTATATCCGCTCTGGCCGTTCATGGTAGAACCCGCCAGTGTATGTATAAGGGTGAGGCTGAATACGAGACCATTGCCCGAATTTGTGAATCCATGGAGATTCCAGTGATAGCCAATGGCGATATTACTTCTCCCGAGAAAGCAAAAGCGGTATTGGACATCACAGGCGCAGACGCCGTCATGGTGGGACGTGCAGCCCAGGGAAGACCCTGGATATTCAGGGAGATTAACCACTACCTTGAACAGGGTAAACAGCTGCCAGCGCCGGAACACAAAGAGATCCAGTCCATTCTACTGGGTCACCTTGCTGCACTTCACGAGTTTTATGGTGAAACCCAAGGCGTGCGCATAGCCAGAAAACACGTTGGCTGGTACCTGCAGGCCAGCCCATCCGGATCAAGACTTCGCAAACAATTCAACAATCTAGAGTCTGCAGAAGAACAAGAAAACTGCATACTGGAGTACTTTCAAACCTTAAGTCATCACAAGGATATTGCAGCATGACGGCACCTCATATTATTACTGATAAACCCTCTGTCCATGGACAGACACTAACCAGCCCTATCGAGAGTGAAACGCAGACACTCCGCGACAGTGTTGAGAAAGCAATGAACAACTACTTCAGCCATCTGGATGGTCAGGAAGTAACCGATGTATACCAGATGGTCCTTTCTGAAGTAGAAGCCCCCCTTCTGGAAACCGTTATGACGTACGTCAAGGGTAACCAGACCAGAGCTTCAGTCCTGCTTGGTTTGAACCGTGGCACACTAAGAAAGAAACTCAAGCAATACGACCTTTTGTAACCTCCCTGCCTCTAAAGTCGTATTATGATCTGTGACATGAATACGACTTTATCTACCTCCCGTCTTTACAACCCATATAAAAACAAAACCCAGATCTTTTTGAAGATCAATAGCTTTGTAATAACCTGTACTTCAGTTCGAGGTAGCAACATTATTTTTGTATTTCCCACTATTTCCGAGAATCGGATGCTGCGAAGAAGCTCAAATCCGGCTAGAATCAGTCAGCTTTTCAGGCAACGATTTTTCAGTGAGTAAAGGAATGATGGCAAACGATTTCGAACAGCCTCCCCTTCGAAGAGCCCTGATCAGTGTCTCAGATAAAACCGGGATAGTGGAATTTGCACGTGCACTGCATCAGCGCTCAGTAGAAATCCTCTCCACGGGCGGCACGTACAATCTGCTGGTTGAGCACGATATTCCCGCTGTGGAAATCTCCAGTTACACTGGCTTTCCGGAAATGATGGACGGCAGAGTCAAAACCCTGCACCCCAAAGTTCACGGAGGCATTCTGGGTCGCTCCGGTCAGGACGAAGCCGTCATGACAGAGCACGGTATCAAGCCAATCGATCTGGTCGTCGTCAACCTCTACCCCTTCGAGCAGACAGTGACCCGTGAGGACTGCACACTGGAGATGGCGATCGAGAACATTGACATTGGTGGCCCCACCATGGTTCGTGCTGCTGCCAAAAACCACAGGGACACCACGATTGTCGTCGATGCAAAAGACTACACCCGGGTGCTCTCCGAGCTTGGTGAGAACAACGGCTCTGTTTCTGCAGCGACTCGTTTTGATCTTGCAGTAAAGGCCTTTGAGCATACTGCTCAGTATGATGGTGCTATTGCCAACTATCTCGGAACATTGACGGGCGATAACGAAGAACCAGAAGCCTTTCCTCGAACTTTTAACCGTCAGTACAAAAAAGTACAGGACATGCGTTATGGCGAGAACCCCCATCAGAAAGCCGCTTTCTATGTAGAAGATCCTGCTCCTTCGGGCACTGTTTCCAGTGCTCAGAAGATTCAGGGCAAGGCACTCTCTTTCAATAATATTGCTGACACCGATGCGGCTCTGGAATGTGTCAAATCCTTTGAATCTGCTGCCTGTGTCATCGTCAAACATGCCAACCCATGTGGTGTAGCCATCGGCGCTGACATCTTTGAGGCTTATAACAGAGCCTACACAACCGACCCCACATCCGCCTTTGGTGGCATCATAGCGTTTAACAGAAAACTCGATGCAGTCACTGCCAACGCCATCATTGATCGTCAGTTTGTAGAAGTCATCATTGCTCCGGAAGTCGACAGCGAAGCAGAAATCATTCTTCAGAACAAAAAGAATATCCGGCTACTGTGTTGCGGCACACTACCAGAGACAACAGAACATTTTCTGGATTTCAAACGAGTCAATGGCGGACTGCTGGTTCAAGACAGCGACATCAAGGTAACCAGCACCCTGGAACTGAAATCAGTTACAGAGAGAACACCCACTGAAGCAGAACTGGACGATCTGCTTTTCGCCTGGAAAGTGGGTAAGTTTGTCAAGTCGAATGCGATCGTCTACGCCAGGGATCATCAAACCATCGGTATAGGTGCAGGTCAGATGAGCCGGGTTTACAGTGCTCGAATTGCCGGCATCAAGGCAGCCGACGAAAATCTGGAAGTCCGCGGATCTGTAATGGCATCAGACGCCTTCTTCCCATTCAGGGATGGCATTGATGCAGCCGCCAGTGCCGGAATTACCGCTGTCATCCAGCCAGGCGGCTCCATGCGAGATCAAGAAGTGATTGATGCCGCCAACGAGGTCGGCATTGCCATGGTATTCACAGGCGTCAGACATTTTCGTCACTGATCGCTGACAAGAGACACAGAATGTGTCTCTTTTTTCACTCGATCTACGACCAATAACAGACACTGGCTATCCACCACAAACAGACTCCCCGGGGACAGGCAAACCTATGAAAGTACTCATCATCGGCAGTGGCGGACGCGAACATGCGCTCGCCTGGAAAGCAGCTCAAGACGACAAGGTAGGACAGGTTTTTGTGGCACCTGGAAACGCAGGAACAGCTCTTGAGCAAGGCATAACCAACATCAGCATTGATGTTCTTGAACTCGATAAACTGGTTGAATTCGCCAGCGAAGAAAACATCGACCTTACCATTGTTGGCCCTGAAGCCCCTCTGGTGGCCGGTATTGTTGACCGCTTTGAAGAAGCCAACCTCACTATTTTCGGCCCCACTCAAGGTGCTGCACAACTGGAAGGCTCGAAGGCTTTCACCAAAGACTTCCTGGCTCGCCACAAAATCCCTACTGCCGACTATCAAACCTTCACTGACATTGATCAGGCCAAAGCCTATGTCCGTGAGAAAGGCACCCCTGTTGTCGTAAAAGCGGACGGACTGGCGGCTGGCAAAGGCGTCATTCTTGCTGACACAGAAGAACAGGCACTTGCTGCCATTGATGACATGCTGGCTGGCAACGCCTTTGGTGAAGCAGGACACCGGGTGGTTATCGAAGAATTCCTTCAAGGAGAAGAAGCCAGCTTTATTGTTATGGTGGATGGCAAAAACATTCTACCTCTGGTGACCAGCCAGGATCATAAAGCCAGGGATAACGGTGACAAAGGCCCTAACACGGGTGGTATGGGTGCATACTCGCCGGCACCGGTAGTGACTCAGAGCATTCATGAGCGCGCAATGGAGGAAGTGATCATTCCCACCGTGAAAGGTATGGCTGCCGAAGGTAACACCTACAAGGGTTTTCTTTACGCAGGCCTGATGATTGACGACAAAGGCACACCAAAAGTACTGGAATTCAACTGTCGTTTCGGTGACCCTGAAACCCAGCCCATTATGATGCGTCTGCAATCCAGTCTGACTGAACTTTGTCTGGCTGGCGCAACAGGAAAGCTGGATCAAATCCAGGCCCAGTGGGATGAAAGAACCGCACTTGGCGTTGTTATGGCCGCAGGTGGCTACCCGGAAAAGTACCACAAAGGCGACATCATCACTGGTATTGAGAAAGCCAACTCAACAGACTGCAAAGTGTTTCACGCCGGCACTCAGTTAAGGGGAGAACAAGTAGTGACCTATGGCGGTCGCGTACTCTGTGTCACGGCTCTGGGCAGCAGCGTCAGCGAAGCGCAGGACAAAGCCTATCAGGCCTCCTCAAAAATTCAGTGGGATAATGCTTACTTCAGGACAGACATTGGCTATCGCGCTATAGCCAGAGAACATTAAGTATTTGATGCTTTTCAGATGGAGCGAACAGCCTACCCGCTCCATCAGCTGATCACACTTCACCCCATCTAAACTAGCGTCCACCGAACAATAGAATAAAAAACTCATAAAGCTTCTATCTCCAGAGCACAAAAACCTTCAAAGTAAAGTTATATAAAATTGCAACGATTCCACTTTTCCGCAAGCCAGCTTAGGGTATACTCACTACCAATCGAAAAATGGAATTTTCAATAAATATTATGTGCGCTGTATTCAACCGCCTGTTATCGATTGCCCCCCACCCCTCCTCAGGCACAGAGTCGATGTCGCGCCTTCGTATCAAGGTTGGGTTGTGGATAAGAGCAGTATTACTAATGGTTCTGGTTACCACCTACAGTGCGAAAGTATTCAGCCTTGATCAGATCACTCATCAGCAGCCTCAAAAAGTTTCCATCAATCTTGAGTCTTTCTCCAGAATTTTCATTGATCCGGAAAGTTCACTCGATTTAGATCAGATCAATGATCTGGATTACTTGTTTCGTTTTGCTCCCTGGCAGAGGAAAAGCCTTTACTTCACCAGCCAGAAAGGCACAGCCTGGATCAAGATCTCACTGCCCAAAGACATCAACGTTAAGCCTATACCCATTCTCTGGCTTCAACCACCACCCGGCGTATCGCTAACTGCGTATATTTCAGGCCCAAAACATTACAGGCAACTTCCAGATAGACGACAGCCCGGCAGCAATGTTTATCTTTATAATCTGATGCCCTTTGTGGATAAAACACTGGATTTATTTATTGAGATACCCGCAAGCGCCTCAGGCAACCTACACGCCTCTCTGAAGTCTCCCAGTGCAGTTCTCAGCGATCTGGCATTCACTCACTGGCAAAGCGGTTGGCTGCTGGCTCTGTTTTTCGTCATGATGATTATGAATGCCATTAACGGGTTTAAATTTCATCAGAAGGCTCATATCTATCTGGCCGGCTTCTGCTTTATGGGCACGATATTTTTGATAAGCTGGCAGGGATTATTTCATATCAGCAAGTTCGAGTCAGGATGGCTGCAAAACTTGATGATGAACGTTTCACTGATCGTTGGAACCATTCTGCTCAGTCAATTAGCTCGCGCCAGTTTGACGGGAAAGAGCGTTAAACTCATCTACTGTTTTAACACGCTCTCCATCATCTCGACATCATTACTGATACTTACTTTGACAGGCACCTCTGCATCCCTGGAGCACAGTCTGATACTCAACCTGCTGACGACTCAGATCATCTGGTATTGCAGCCTGTTCGTCAGAGTACCCGGTGCACTGAAGATTCCTGCCTGGATTACCACCCCTTATGCCCTTGTCCACCTGTTAGCCTCACTGGCTATTCTGGGCGTTTTCGATTATAACCCCACTGCCGCCACTTGGATGCTGCTTCAAGCAACTTCGTTAACCATTCTTGCCTCCAGCTTTTATTTTGGTTACCAGAGACGTCTGCCAAAGGGAGCAAAGCTCGCACAGGAACCACCACTCAGCCCGGCATCCAAAACCCAAATGACAAAAGATAAGAGTCTATTTAACGCTTTGGGCCATGAACTCAGAACACCTTTAAATGGCGTACTGGGGATGTCTGAACTACTCCGAAGCACACAGCTGACCCCCAAACAGGAAAACTATGTTGAAACCCTGAGATATGCAGGCAACGAGCTCAGCAATCTGATCAACCTGCTTTCTGAAGCCTGGAAACTTGAGCAAAACGAAGCCAGCCTTGAGATCAAACCCTACGATATCAATGAGTTTCTGAACGACTGCCTCATTAAATTCCGGTTACGGGCAGAGCAACTGAATACTGAACTGATCAGCTTTGTGCACCCTGATGTCCCGGATATCAGTGAAACAGATACACGTCAGCTATCACTCATTTTAGAAGGCGCCCTGATTCATATCTTTCGCCAAACAAAAAACAGTGAAATAATGATTTCCGTCAGTCAGAACGCCCAGCTGCCAGACTCAGAACCGAACAGGCAGAATGAAAGTAAAGACGGCTACATTCTTTATCAGATCAGTTACAGTCAGGGGAAACAAGCTCTGAACCTTCCGGGTAACATCAGTGGACTCAGTTACTCTGAAGCGAAAAAACAGGCCAACATCAGCATACATCTTTACATTACCATCCAATTAATTGAAGCCATGTCCGGGCACTTTGGCATCATGAATCAGGGCAACACGCATATCTGGTTTGCCATTCCACATAAACAACAAACAACAAACGCCATTCGTCGGGATGAACAACCGCTTTTCTATCACAAAAATATCAAGGCACTGATTGTTGATGACAATAAAACCTGTAGACAGGTTCTGGCCCAACAATGTGCACTGATGGGCATCAATACACTGGATGCTGAAGACGGTCGGGAAGCGCTGGCTATGATTCGCAACGAAGCCTACCTGGGAAGAGCCTTCGACGTGATCATACTTGACCACCATATGCCGGGTATGAATGGCATCCAAATGGCTGAAAGACTCCAGGAAGAGAGTCAGATGGAGATCCCAAAAATCATCATGCTCACCGGTGCTACAAACCCACCAGGAAAACAACATGCGGATAGATTGAGGATCAGTCAATTCCTGACCAAACCCACTGAATCCAAAACGCTCAAGAAGACAATTTCACAGGTTCTGGGAGAACCCCATCAGGATAAGAATGAGACAGCCTGATGCCAGAAGACATCAGGCTGACGAATACGGTCAATTATTGTGCATGGTATCGGACTGACAGTTCGTGGACCGCATCGACAAAGGCTCTTGCACGATCAGGTTCGACAAACTGATGAATGCCGTGCCCCAGATTGAAGACGTGACCCTCACCCGGTCCGAAACCTCTGAGAATTTTAGCCACTTCTTCTCTTATGCGCTCTGATGATGCATAGAGAACCGATGGGTCCATATTTCCCTGCAACGCGACCTTATCCCCTACACGACGACGTGCATCAGAAATATCGGTCGTCCAATCCAGGCCCAGAGCATCCGCACCGGTTGCGGCCATAGATTCGAGCCACTGACCACCATTTTTGGTGAAAAGAATGACGGGCACCTTTCTACCCTGATGTTCTCTGATCAAACCTGAAACAATCTTCTCCATGTACTTTAAGGAAAATGCTCTATAGCACTCAGGAGAAAGCGCCCCACCCCAGGTATCAAAGATCTGGACGGCCTGAGCTCCTGCTTTAATCTGGGCATTCAGATAATGTGTCACAGAGTCTGCCAATACATCCAGCAATTGAGACAACATCTGGGGCTGATCAAACATCATCGCTTTTATACGACGAAAATCTTTACTGCTCCCCCCCTCAACCATGTAGGTAGCCAGAGTCCACGGACTGCCGGAAAAACCAATCAGAGGCACACGACCATTGAGCTCGGAGCGGATAGTGCGTAACGCATCCATGACATAGCCCAGATCCTTTTCGGGATCCGGAACAGACAGTGCTTCAACATCGCTCGCTGTTCGAATGGGCTTTTTAAACCTCGGGCCTTCTCCCGTCTCAAAATACAACCCCAAGCCCATTGCATCCGGGATGGTGAGGATATCTGAAAAAAGAATGGCCGCATCCAGGTCAAAACGCACCAGTGGCTGAATGGTTACTTCACAAGCCAGCTCAGGATTCATACAAAGCGACATAAAATCACCCGCTTTGCTCCTAAGCTCCCGATATTCAGGCAAATAACGTCCAGCCTGACGCATCATCCATACGGGGGTGACATCAACAGGCTCTCTCAGCAGAGCCCTCAGTAAGCGATCATTTTTCAGCTCGGTCATGGGGTTTCCAGAATTCAGGAACAATGCAATAAGCCGTAAGAAGATCCGGGCAAGCGCTTAGAGTCTGCCCAAACCGAAAAAGCTACGATGTTAGAAAATAAAAGGGGGAGAATACTCATTCCCCCCCCTAATGACAATCTTCCACTGCTCGAGAACATTCATCCTGATAAGCTCTCTGCAGGATCAAACATCCAGATAGTCCATAATGCCCTCAGCCGCCTGACGACCTTCCCAAATCGCTGTAACCACCAGATCAGAACCACGAACCATATCCCCACCGGCGAAAACTTTAGGATTGGAAGTCTGAAACTTATACCTGGCCTGCTCAGGCGCAACGACTCCACCCCACTCATTCAGTTGAATATCATGGGACCCGAACCAGTCAGCAGGACTTGGACGAAATCCAAAAGCAATCAATACCGCGTCGGCTTCTAATATTTCCTCACTGCCCGGAACCGGCTCAGGACGACGACGCCCTTGCTCATCAGGCTCACCCAGCTTGGTGGTGATAACTTTGACACCTTCTACCTTACCGTTACCGACAATCTCAACAGGCTGACGATTGAACAGGAACTTGACACCTTCCTGTCTGGCATTAGCGACTTCACGTCGCGAGCCCGGCATATTCTCTTCATCACGGCGATAGGCACAAGCGACCGACTCAGCCCCCTGACGGATGGAAGTACGGTTACAGTCCATGGCCGTGTCACCGCCACCGAGAACCACGACACGTTTTCCTTTCATGCCGATGAAATCAGACGCTTTTTTTTCAAAACCCAGGTTGCGATTCACGCTGGAAATCAGGAATGGCAGAGCATCATGAACGCCAGGAAGGTCTTCACCCGGGAACCCCCCTTTCATGTAGGTGTAGGTTCCCATGCCCATAAATACGGCATCGTATTCTGCCATCAGATCTTCCATCAGGACATCTTTACCGATTTCAGTATTCAGCCTGAATTCAACACCCATTTCCGTGAACACTTCACGACGACGGGACATCACTGATTTCTCAAGCTTGAACTCAGGGATACCAAACGTCAGCAGACCACCAATTTCCGGGTTTTTATCAAATACAACAGGTTTTACACCGTTTCTGACCAGCACGTCTGCACAGCCCAGACCCGCAGGACCAGCACCGATCACGGCTACTTTTTTATCTGTCCACACCACCTTGGACATATCCGGTCGCCAACCCAGGGCCAGCGCCGTATCGGTAATATATTTTTCAGTAGCGCCAATGGTTACAGCACCAAACCCGTCATTCAGGGTGCAGGCACCCTCACAGAGTCGGTCCTGTGGACATACACGACCACAGACCTCTGGCAGACTATTGGTCTGATGAGAAAGCTCAGCGGCCTCAAATAAATTACCCTCTGAAACCAGCTTCAACCAGTCCGGAATGTAGTTGTGCACAGGGCACTTCCATTCACAATAAGGGTTACCGCAGGCAAGGCAGCGATGAGATTGCTGCTTAGCCTGTTTTTCACTGTAGGACTCATAGATCTCTACAAAATCATTCTTGCGAACCTGTAGGGCCTTTTTTTCCGGATCTTCTCTTCCTACTTCGACAAATTGAAAATGATTGTTAAGTCGGTTGTTAAACTGTGACATGAATTTGACCTCATTCGCTGATTGTTTTTATAACGCTCATGCCGCTGCTGCATATGCTGCTTATTACCATCTCTTGGCTGCAGCGCACATGGCTGTTCTAAAGACTTTTCTTGCAAGCGGTTGCAAGCACCCTACTCGGGACGCCCACGTGTACTCGCCAGCAATGAGTCCAAACTGGCCGCCTTTGGCTTCACCAGCCAGAAACGACCCCGATAGTCGTAAAACTCCTCCTGAAGTTCACGCCCCCATTCACTGCCTGTCTCTTTTACATACTCATCCAGAAGACCCATCAGGTGAGACTGATAGTCCTCCATGGATTCGGTATCAATTCGGTGAATATCTACCAGTTCGTGATTATAACGATCAACAAAGTTACGTTTCAGATCTAGCACGTAGGCAAAGCCACCGGTCATACCGGCACCAAAGTTGTGTCCTGTTTCGCCCAGTACCACCACCAGACCACCTGTCATGTACTCACAACAGTGGTCCCCTGCACCTTCGACAATGGCAGTAGCCCCGGAGTTCCGAACACCAAGACGCTCACCGGCACGGCCAGCGGCCAGAAGGCGTCCACCGGTAGCGCCATAAAGAGAGGTGTTACCGATGATAGAGGTTTCGTTAGAATTGAAAGCACTCCCCCGGGGCGGACGGATAATCAGGTTGCCGCCTGTCATGCCTTTACCCACGTAGTCATTAGCATCCCCTTCCAGACGCATATCCAGACCGCCCGCATTCCAGACACCAAAGCTCTGTCCGGCAGTACCTTTCAGGTTGAGCTTAACCGGACTCTCTGCCATCCCCTGATTACCATGACGTTTGGCAATCTCACCCGACAATCTGGCACCAATTGAACGGTCACAGTTGCCCACCGTGAACTCAAACTCGCCTCCCTCGCCACTTTCGATAGCGGGTAGACAGGCTTTAACCATTACCTCTGCTAACTCACCCTTGTCATAGGAAGGGTTACGCTCAACCTGACAGGTATGAGGCTTGTCTTCGGGAATCAGATCGTTGTGGACAATGGGTGTCAAATCGAGGCCTTTTTGCTTGTCTGTATCACCAGGAAGCAGCTCCAGCAACTCTGTTCGGCCAATGACGTCTCCAAGACTTTTAGCTCCCAACACGGACAACCACTCACGAACCTCTTCAGCCACAAAAGTGAAGAAGTTCATGATCATCTCAACCGTGCCGATGAAGTGATTTTCTCTCAGATGCTGGTCCTGAGTTGCGACGCCGGTTGCACAGTTGTTCAGGTGGCAGATTCTGAGGTACTTACATCCCATAGCAACCATCGGTGTGGTACCAAAACCATAACTTTCAGCACCCAGAATGGCGGCTTTTACGACATCAAGGCCTGTTTTGATGCCACCATCGGTCTGAAGACGAACCTTTCCGCGCAAATCGTTCGCTCTCAGTGCCTGATGAGCCTCTGTCAGACCCAGCTCCCAAGGAGAACCTGCATATCTGATAGACGTCAAGGGACTGGCAGCAGTGCCTCCGTCGTAACCAGAGATGGTAATGAGATCAGCATATGCCTTGGCAACACCCGCAGCGATGGTGCCGACACCGGGCTCTGATACCAGTTTTACGGAGACCAGCGCATCAGGGTTCACCTGTTTTAAGTCGAAAATCAGCTGAGCCAGATCTTCAATCGAATAGATATCATGGTGCGGTGGCGGTGAAATCAGTGTCACACCAGGTACCGAATAACGCAATCGGGCAATCAGCTTGTTCACCTTGCCACCCGGCAGCTGCCCCCCTTCACCTGGCTTGGCACCCTGTGCCACTTTAATTTGCAGAACATCCGCATTGACCAGGTAGTGGGGCGTCACACCAAAACGACCAGAGGCAATCTGCTTTATTTTAGAAACCCGGTTAGTGCCAAAGCGTGCTTCGTCCTCACCCCCTTCACCTGAGTTGGAACGACCGCCCAGACGGTTCATCGCTTCAGCCAGAGCTTCATGGGCTTCCGGAGACAGGGCGCCAAGACTCATAGCTGCAGAGTCGAATCGTTTGAGAATATGGGTAGCAGGTTCAACTTCATCGATAGCCAGAGCTTTATCGGCCTTTTTGAGGCCCATCAGATCACGCAAGGTAGCAACCGGCCTTTCGTTTACCAGTTTGGAGTAACGACGAAACTCTTCATAATCACCTGTGGACACTGCTTTCTGAAGCTGCTGAACGACGTCAGGATTGAATGCGTGATACTCACTGTCGTGCACATATTTAAGAAGGCCACCCTGCTGAATGGGCTTCCTCTTCTTCCAGGCGGTTTCAGAGAGTAACTGCTGATCTTGCTGAATCGCATCAAAACCAGCTCCTTCAATACGACTCTGAACACCCTTGAAACACAGGTCAACGACTTCAGAAGAGAGACCAATGGCTTCGAACAGCTGCGCAGCACGATAGGAAGCAATGGTAGAGATCCCCATCTTGGAGAGAATCTTCAACAGCCCTTTATCGATGCCCTTGCGATAAGCTTTGTAGGCATCCAGAGGATCCGCCAGAACCTCTCCGGAGCGAATCTGGTCATGAATAATTTCGTAAGACAGGTAGGGATAAATAGCCGTAGCACCGAAGCCCAGCAATACCGCGAACTGATGAGAATCTCTGGCGGTGGCTGTTTCTACCAGTATATTGGCATCGGATCGCAGGCCCGTATCAATCAGTCTGTGATGAACTGCGCCTGTAGCCATAGCCGCATGCACAGGCAGCTTTTCATCATTGATATCCCGATCACTCAGATGAATCAGTGCCTTGCCGTCTCTTACAGCCTGCTCTGCCTGAGCACAAATGCGCTCTATAGCCGACCTTAAACCTTCTTCAGGCTTGTAATTGATGTCGATGTAAGCCACATCAAGGTCATCATGCTGATGATGAGCATTGATCAGATTCAGGAATTTGGTCGTCGACAGCACTGGCGATTTGAGTACCACACGACCAGCATGTTCAGGGGTCTCTTCAAATATATTTTTCTCACGTCCCAGACAGGTTTCCAGGGACATAACGATCGCTTCACGCAGAGGATCGATAGGTGGATTCGTGACTTGGGCAAACTGCTGCCTGAAGTAGTCATACACGGAACGCACACGACCTGACAATACCGCCATTGGCGTATCGTCGCCCATTGAGCCTACCGCTTCCTGTCCGCTCTCAGCCAGAGGACGGATCACCTGATCACGCTCTTCAAAAGTCACTGAGAACATCTTCTGATGAACCTTCAGTAGTTCTGAATCCAGATGCTCAATTTTGTGATCTTCATCCCTGAATCGGGAACGGATACGATAAGCATTCTGTTTCAACCACTTCTTATAAGGCTGTCGAGTCTTCAGCTGCTCATCAATATCATGGGCCTGAAGCAATTCGCCTGACTCAACATCAATGGCCAGAACTTCACCCGGACCAACACGACCTTTGGCCACCACATCTTCAGGCTGATAATCATAAACACCCACTTCAGAAGCAACGGTCAGATAGCCGTTTTTAGTAATAACCCAGCGGGAAGGGCGCAGACCATTGCGATCCAGTGCACAAACAGCACGACGACCGTCGGTAAGCACCAGACCAGCAGGACCATCCCAGGGCTCCATGTGCATGGAGTTGAATTCATAAAATGCCCTGAGACCGGGATCCATGGTATCAACATTCTGCCAGGCAGGCGGAACCAGCATTCGGATAGCCCGGTACAGATCAACACCACCGGTTACCAGAATTTCAAGCATGTTGTCGAGGCTGGATGAATCGGACCCGGTTCGGTTGACCAGAGGAGAGATCTGATCCAGATCGGGCAGAAGCTCAGATTTGAATTTGTTTCGACGAGCCTGTGACCAGTTTCTGTTACCGGTGATGGTGTTAATTTCACCATTATGAGCCAAGAGACGGAAAGGCTGAGCCAACTTCCAGCGTGGCATGGTGTTTGTAGAGAAACGCTGATGGAATACACAGATTGCGGTTTCAAACCGGGGGTCACCCAGATCTTGATAAAAGTTAGCCAGATCTACAGGCATCATCAGACCTTTGTAGGTCACGACCTGAGTAGACAGGGAACAGATATAAAAGTCCTGATCCTGCTCAAGCGCCATATTGGTGAAGCGACGGGCCATATAAAGACGGGCTGAAAACTCGGCTTCCTCCAACTCGCCCTGATGACCTACAAACACCTGTTCAATAACGGGTAGCTGATCCAAAGCAATAGGGCCAAGACACTCACTATTGACCGGCACCTTTCGCCAGCCAAGCACTACCAGGTTTTTCTTTTCCAGTTCAGCTTCGAGTTTTTTTCTGGCATGATCGGCGACGGATTCATCCTGACTCAGGAATAGCATCCCCACAGCGTAAAGGGCTGGAAGATCTTTACCCAGTTGCTCTTTAACGACAGTGCGGAAGAAGGTATCAGGTGTCTGAATCAACAAGCCACAACCGTCGCCTGTTTTACCATCTGCAGCAATACCACCACGGTGCGTCATGCAGGTAAGTGCTTCAATCGCGGTTGTCAGGAGATTATGACTCTTCTCTCCTTCCATGTGGGCAATCAGCCCGAAACCACAGTTATCCCTGAACTCCTCAGGATTATACAGACCTGGTTTCATAAGCACTCTCTCATCGTCAGTTATTATAAACCTTGAAACTTCTGTCACTCTGGAAACCTGCTCGCTCAGACTCCCGGACTATCGTTGTTCTCATTTTGTCCAAGGCACTTTATTCTGTAAAAATGCAGCTCTCCCACATCCCGCTGCTGTCTTGACACTGTGATGCTGGCTGCATTTATGGCTCAGGTTGTAGCGGTTGTCTTGCAGGACAACCACAACCAAAGAATATTTATTCGTTTTTATGGATTTTAATTCAAAAAAGAGTACAAAAAAAGAGTGTACTCCCTACTACTACTTCATGAAAAACAGGTCGAAGTTGCAGACATTCAATCTCGCCACAAAAGACGAGGGGCTGACCATTTTACACGGCCAACCCCTCGATCACAAATACACAAAAAGAACAATAAGCAATAAGCTCTATATTCTGCACACCTCATTCAGCATCTTATTAAGCACAACCCGGTCAAACTGGTCTGTCACAACCGCTTTACCGATCTGCTCTAAAAGCACTAGCCTCAATTTTCCATCCAGCACTTTTTTGTCGACGGACATCAGTTCAATAAAGCGACCGGGTGACATGCCCTCAGGAGGCTCTACCGGCAGATGTGCGGCTTTGAGCATAGCCACGACCCCCTGTAGTTCTTCTCTGGTAATCTGACCCAGTCGGCAGGAGAGTTCAGCAGCCATCACCATACCGACAGCAACCGCCTCACCATGCAGCCATTCGCCATAACCCGTGTGCGTTTCAATAGCATGTCCGAAGGTGTGGCCCAGATTTAAAATCGCTCTGAGCCCAGACTCTTTTTCATCTTCTGCCACCACCCAGGCTTTGTCAGAGCACGAACGATGAATCGCATAAGTCAGCGCCTTCTGATCCCTCGCCATGATTCGCTCAATATTTGCTTGCAGCCACTGATAGAACGATTCATCACATATCAGGCCGTATTTGATCACTTCGGCAACGCCAGCGGAAAACTCCCGGTCAGGGAGTGTATTCAAAGAGTCTGTATCGATGAGGACAACATTGGGTTGATGGAAAGCACCAATCATATTTTTGCCCAACGGATGATTAACGCCGGTTTTCCCGCCAACAGAAGAATCTACCTGGGACAGCAGAGTGGTTGGAATCTGAATAAAATCAACGCCACGCTGATAGGCTGCTGCTGCAAAGCCTGTCATATCACCCACCACACCACCACCCAGAGCGATCAATGTGGTTTTACGGGTATGACGAGCTTTAAGCAAGCCGTCAAACACTTTTTCAAGTGTGCTCAGATTCTTAAACGCTTCTCCATCAGGTAGCGTGACTTCCAACAGGTCAAAGCCCTCCAGCAGGCTACGCACCTTGTCCAAATAGAGAGGAGCAATGGTTTCGTTAGTGACAATAGCCACTTGCTGCCCCTTGATATAGGGCTTGAGCAACCCGGGTCTGGCTGCACCCGCATAAAGGCCTGAACCAATATAGATGGGGTAGCTTCTCTCACCCAGATCCACATTCAGTTCAAGGATGTCCGACTCCTGCATCAAACGTCTCTCTCTTTCTGAAAACCTTTATTGATTAACTAATCCAAAGGCTTTTTCTTTGCTTACGGCAATTTGCCAACGGTTCGGATGATTTCGTTGATCAGTGCTTTAGGTGATAGTAACTCTGTATCCAGCTCGACATCGGCAATACTGGAATAGAGTGGCGCTCTCTCATTCAACAGCTGCGTCAGCACTTCCTCACGATCAGATCTCTGCAACAAGGGTCTTTTCTTGTCTTTCTCAGTTCTGACCAATTGTGCTGCTACTGATGCCTTGAGAAAAACAACCACCCCATTGGTACCCAACTGCTGGCGATTTTCCAGTCGGGTCACAGCTCCACCCCCCGTCGCAAGAACAATACCCTGCCTGGAACAAAGATCCTGTATTACCTGTATTTCACGCTGCCGAAAGCCCTCTTCGCCCTCGACATCAAAAATCCAGGGAATTTCAGCACCACTGCGCGCCTCAACCTCATGATCTGAATCAAAAAAAGGCAGCCCCAGCTCTTTGGCCAACATTCGCCCGATCGTACTTTTACCGGCCCCCATAGGGCCTACCAGATATATATTTCTCAATGGCATTGTCTTTGTTAGCCCGACTTCCTGCCTGCGTGTGAGGCTGAGCCTAGCGCATCCTGAGTCATGCTGACAACAAAAAACGGGAGCTTTCACCCCCGTTTTTTGTCAAATGAACGCATGGCTCAATTCATAGACAATTCAAGGCAGCCACTCTTCTGTCATGATCTCTTCAAATGACCAAGGGCAACTCTCCGGATAACTATCATCAGTCAGCCAGTTTTGTTTTGGCAGATAGTCATTCATCTCTCTTATTGCACGCTTCTTGCCTTCTCTGTAGGCCGAGACATACAGCTCATCCAATCGAGACTTTAGTGATGGATTAGCAAGCAATACTTTGCCAGCATCGTCCCTGGCATTGCGAATACGCCCAAACCAGGATCGGAACACTTTGGGCTCGGGCATATGAGGGTTCAGGATATAGGTCTGATACTGATACTTCAGTAAGTGTTGCAACAAAACCACCAGATGAGACTCCAGCGACCTTGGCTCACTCTTACCCATACCCTCAACTTCCTCAATGAGATTATCCAGGTCAAGCTCATCAAACTGACGGTTTTCCAGAAGTTTTTTCTGTTGCTGAACCCAGCCAAAGTAATCTGTGTCGTACTGATTACCGGAAGCGTTAACCATATCCTTTTCCTCCAAATGCGCCGTTTATTCTGGCAACCAGTTTATCTCCATCACCTGATCAAAAGACCAGGGACACTCTTTTGGAAAGCTGTTCTTGTCCAACCTTTTGCCTTCTGAGCGAATGTACTTGTTCAGCTCTTGCACAGCATCTTTTCTTGCATAGAAATACGCTTCAGCCAGTGCTTCATCCTTGATCTTGTTCAAATAAGGACTTTTTCTGAGCAACGTCTTAATCTCAATCCTTGGGTTAGTGATGCTGGGCAGCCAGGTATGAATGACTTTGTCCTGCACCCAGGGGTCTTGCAGAACCCTGAGCTGATAATCGTATTTGAGCAGATGGAGCAACAGGATAATCAGATGGGACTCAAAGCTGTTTCGCTCACTTTTACCCATTTCCCCAACTTCCTCAATGAGATTATCCAGGTCAAGCTGATCAAACTGACGGTTTTCCAGAAGTTTTTTCTGTTGCTGCACCCACTGGTAATAATCAGAGTCGAACAGTTGATTGGAGCGGCCATCCATAACAAGATTCCTCTATCAGTGCGGAGTCCATTATAGGGCATTTTTTTGGAAGTGATCCCGGAAGGTCTTAGCCTTCCGGGATGGGAGAATTAACGGAGGGTAAAATTGTCGCTGATCACTCGAGGCGTGATAAAAATCATCAGCTCGGCTTTTTCATCTGAGCTGGTATCTTTTCTGAATAGTCGTCCTACATAAGGAATATCACCCAACACAGGTACTTTAACCGTCCCATTTTTCTTCTCCTGAGTGAAGACCCCACCCAGAACAACCGTTTCACCATCTCTGACCAGCACCTGAGTACTCACTTCATTTTTATTGATGGTAGGTACTCCATTTGGCGCATCAGTACCCTGAGAGTCATTGGTGACCGTCACATCCATAATAATACTGCCCTCAGGAGTGATCTGCGGTGTGACCTCAAGGGAAAGCACCGCATCCTTGAAGGCTACAGAAGTTGCACCGCTGGATGTTTTCTCTTCGTAAGGAATTTCCTTACCCGATTTGATCACTGCTTTAGTCTTGTCTGCGGTTATCACTTTTGGCTGAGAAACCGTTTCTCCTCCACCATCAGACAAGATGGCAGATAACTCAAGGTTCAAAATAGTGCTATTGGTTGCAAAGCCAATGGCCAGAGTAGCGGCATTAGCTCCGCCTACACCAAAGTCCATAAATGGGTTGCTACCCACACCGGCTGAAGGTGTGCCCCCGTCATTTCCTGCGTTAGTGCCACTGCCACCAATACCAATAGCCCGATTCGAGTCATTCGATGTCAGATCTGTTGCTCCACTCCACTTTACACCCAGATCGCGGGTAAAATCAGAGTTCATATTGACAATACGAGCCTCAATCATCACCTGTCTGACGGGAATATCAAGACGCTGAATCAGGGCACGCAGCTCATCCAGCTTTTCCTGAGTATCTTTAACCAGAAGACTATTGGTGCGGGCCACTACCTGAACCGAGCCACGCTCAGTCAGTAGACTGGTCTCTTCCCCTTCACCCGCCAGAACCTCTGCTATCTCTGAAGCATCAGCGTAATTGATCTGAATAAGATCGGTGTAGACAGGCGCCAGCTCGCGAATCTGTTTGTCATTCTCCAGTTGCTGACGCTCTCTGGCTGCAATCTCTTCGGCCGGAGCGACGGTCAGAACATTACCTTCAAGCCGTTTGTCCAGACCTTTTGATTTAAGAACGATGTCCAGAGCCTGATCCCAGGGCACATTCTGAAGACGCAGTGTCACATTACCACTGACCGTATCTGAAGCCACCAGGTTCAGATCAGTAAAATCAGCAATCAACTGAAGAACAGCACGCACTTCGATATCCTGAAAATTCAGGGACAACTTGTCACCCTTATAGGCCAGACCTTTACGGTCACGACCATAATCTTTACTGGATACCGGCTTAACACTCACTGTCAGTGTGTTATCAGCCTGATAAGCAAGGTAGCTGTAATCCCCCTTGGGCTCAATCACAATCACCGCATTCCCGTCTTCGACCTTGGCATCAATGAATTTAACGGGAGTAGCGAAATCAATGACGTCCAGACGGTTGCGTAAGCGGCCTGGCAGTACATTCCCCTGAAACTCCAGACGAATGCGACCACCCAGCTCATTCATATCCATAGGAATGTTAGGATCTGCGAGCGTAATGACAACATTACCCTCACCTTCTTCACCCCTCTGGAAATCAATATGGGTAATGCCATGACTGGCAGGGTCAGCCAGAGGTGCACCAGAACTGGCCACCGTTGGAAGAGCAGAACGGGTATTGGAATCTTCTGCTCCTACATAAACATAAAGCACGTTGCCGTCTGCTTTAGTGGAAAAGCCAGCAGCTGTTTTCAAATTAACAACGAGCCGGGTTCTGCCCCCGGCTTCAAGCACTGTGACACTCTCTGTGTTCTGAAATCCAACTTCGTTATACTTGGGCAGATCACTGCGAGTGAATGGCAGATCCAAAGAAATTCTGGGGGGCTGCTCTATTGTGTAGCCCTTGGCCTCAGGTGCTGGACCATCAAACATCAGACGCAGCTCTACGATATCCCCTGGCAGGGTACCTGCGTCCATTTTCTTGAGTGTTACACCCCAGACAGAAAGCGGCAACCACGCCAACACCACATACAGTAACATTCGTACTGCGCTCGCTTTCAAAACGGGCTTATTATTCATCTACTTGACCCACTTAGCATTTTAGAATTGTTGTTCTAATCGGCATGACATCAGAAAAATCCAGTTTTCTGCGGCGATGTCGCCTACCTTGTTATAACAGCCATAGAAACTCTTTATTAGAGTGAGCATTTCAACGAACACCATAATGAGAGCCATACCTTGTATGCCCGCCATCAAAAAGAGACGTAACTTGTGAGGTATGTATGGCAAAGCGGGAAATCCATTTCGAAACTGATCGGACTATCCTTGCAAATACATGTCTAACGATCAGGGTTGACCAAGATCCAGCCTCAGGCTTCTGGGTCTTTCAATCCAGACGTCAGAGCCCGCAGGCACAATCTCGACAATTCTCAGTTCACTGTCATCAATGTAAGTGATTCGACCGTGGTTTTTACCCAGATAATCACCCACCCTGACCCGGTGAATACCATCGTCACCACGAATCAGCCCCCAAAGGCCAGCGTCGTTACTGATAGAGCCCACCAGGGCAAAGGTTTCGATATCGAACTGTTCCAGATATTGTCTGGTCCGACTATTGTCCGGTTTGACATTACTGCTGAGCGCCAGGTCAGAGGCCTTCAACTTAATTGGCGGCTCAAAGGGACTTCTTAAACCAGAAGCACTATAAGTAAATGCTTCGTAGGGAGTAAAAGTGGGCAGCGGATCAATTCTTCCGGTAGGCTTGGACTTCATCTCGGCCATGAACTGGTCAAGATCATTGAAGCCACTGTTACCGGAACAACCCACCAACGCAACACCGACAGAAGCAATCATAAGTCTTTGTAAATACTTCATTACTCAGACTCCTTGTCGTTGTAGCGATAAGTTCTGGCCAGAATCTCCATTTTAAGAATCTGCCCATTTTTTTCCGGTGTGATAGAAAAGTCATGAAGCGTCACAATTCGTGACAAACTAGCCACACCACTGACAAAATTGCCAATATCGTGATAGTTACCACTCACCGAAATACTGATAGGAAGCTCAATATAAAACTCCGTAGCTTTTTCCGGCTGCAACTTGATGGTATCAAAGGTCAGACCCGCACCACGTCCGGTAAAAGTAATATCTTCCAGTAAACCGGGCACCTCGGTATCACTCGGTAACTGTTTTACCAGCGCACCAAATGAAGCCTCCATCTCTCTCATCTGGGCCCGGTAAGCATCCAGATTCGCAGCCTGAAAAGCCTTAACCCTGAATTGATCCTTCAGCTCTTTCTCTTTTGCAATAACAGTGTCGTAAGTTTTCTGGAGATCACTCAAGTGCAATTGATAACCCAGAAAAAATACCAGTCCCAAAGTCAACACACAGGCAACAATCCTGACCGGCAATGGCCAGGCACCTACATTTTCAAAATCCAGTTCAGCCAGATCCAGTTCATTCAGTTTTTTAAGAGAGTCTGCGAAGCTCATGATTCGTCACCCCCTTCTTTCCCGGGTGATGTTCGAATCACGGTCAGATCAAATTCATTCATCCGGTCTCCGCCGAGTGTCACTTTTCGTACGGCGGTCAGATTAGGGTCAGCAAACCATTCGGAGGCATCAAAATTACGCATCAGGCTGGAAATACGATTATTCGACTCGGCGACGCCCACCAGCTTCAGAGTATCTCCCTGAAACTGAAGGCTCTTGAAGTGAACCCCATCAGGAATCAATCGAGCCAGCTGATCAAATACCTGAACAATGATGGGTCGGTTACCCTGCAGATTCTGTATGACCTCCATTCGCTCCAGAAGCTGGACTCGCTTCTCTCTGAGGCCTTTGATCTCAGCAATACTCTTGTCGAGTTCAACAATTTTATTCTGAAGGAACTGATTCCTGCTTTGCTGATGGCCGATGGCATTAGCGGTATAGAGATCAGCCATGAAGATCATGGCACCACCTGCCAGAATAGTCATCATCCAGGCTACCACAAAGCGTTTTTTGCGCTCTTCACGAAGTTGCTCACGCCAGGGGAGAAGGTTAATCCTTGCCATCAGTCAAAACTCCTCATGGCTAACCCACAGGCGATCATCAAAGCCGGAGCACTGCCAGTTAATTTACTGACATCCACTTTTGAAGATAGCGCCATTTTGGCAAACGGATTGGCCAATAACGCCTGCGTTCCAAGCTTGTCCTGAATCAGAGCAGCAAGACCCGGAATAGAAGATGTTCCACCGGCCATCAGAATGGCATCAACATCATTGTATTGACTGGAGGAATAGAAAAACTGCAGGGACCGGGAAACCTGTTGCACAACTGCCTCTTTGAAAGGCTCCAGCACTTCAGGTTCAAAATCGTCCGGAAGCCCCCCTTCACGTTTGGATTTCTCTGCTTCTTCAGGGCTGAGACCATAGCGTCGCTGAATCTCATCAGTGAGCTGTCGACCGCCAAACAATTGTTCTCTGGTGTAAATAGTCTGCCCATTGCTCAAGACACTGATGGAAGTACTGCTGGCACCAATGTCAACAATGGCAACCACCGGATCTTCCTCCGGCAGCTCCAGCATATCACTGACCAGCTCGAAGACTCTTTCCATGGCGAATGCCTCGACATCCACCACTTTGGCTTTCAGACCACCAAGCCCAAGAGCTTCTTCACGCATTTCGACATTATCACGACGGCAGGCGGCAAGGAGCACCTCAGCCCGCTCAGGATTATTTTCCTTCAAACCAAGGACTTCAAAATCAATAGCCACTTCGTCTAATGCGTACGGAATGTACTGATCGGCTTCTACGGTAATTTGTGTTTCCATCTCGTCATCACTCAGGGAAGAATCCATCTCGATGGTCTTGGTGATGACAGCCGAACCGGAAACAGCCACTGCGGCGTTTCTCACACTGCTGCGACTGCGAGAAACAGCGCGCCTGATAGCCTCCCCAACAGCCTCTGGCTCCTGAATAACATTTTCTATCACAGTTCCAGGCGGCAAAGGCTCTTCACCGTAGGCTTCGATTCGGTATCCCTTGCTGCCACGACCCAGTTCGAGAACCTTCACTGAGGTTGAACTGATGTCCACTCCAAGGACAGCACTTGTTTTATTATTAAACAGCCCAAACACAGATGCGATTCCTGCTTTTTCACCATGGAGCGCCGGTTCGATCAACATCAACACCTCGGCGCTTGTCGCTCATGGCGGCTTTAGTTATAAAAATTCCCTATTTTTTTATTTAATAACAGTCCGTTCAATTGCGCAACGAAAGCAACCTTTCGAATTCACTTTATTTTGAGCAGATCACGCTAAGCGCCTTCCCGCGGCTACTTTTCGCTCAACACACCCAAAAACAGAGCCTGACGGTTTAACCACTTCGCCATGATCGTTTCGATAAATGTTTATCAGCAATGACAGAAATACATCGTCCAGCCGGCACAGCCCTGAGCTCAAAACCCCTTCACCCCATCCGGGTTAGAGAATCATTCTCACAGTAACGCAACGCAAAACCGAACATTACATTAACTAACGATCCATATCCTAGCAGCCTGTCGGACTTAAGGCTGTCCTACTGCTGTTGCAATAAATTGGTCTA
>NZ_JAHHPQ010000507.1:0-1301 GCF_024606245.1 Endozoicomonas sp. SESOKO2 | reverse complement strand
CCTTCCATGGTGGAGTCATTGGTATTGGTGGTGGCCAGTACAGCGTATTCGCGGGAGTGGCGGATTTCCCTATCGGCTAAAGAAATTTTGTCAGAGCAGCTAACAAAAGCGTTATTCAGGGTCTTACAGGGGAACAAACCATTGCGACGACAGTCGTAATTATAAATTTTGTAAAAGGATTATTACTATGAACAGCCCTTCAGGCACAGCAAGCCCTTCATCGATTTCCGACCAGAATGTTCAGACGGGATCTGCAATGTTCAGCGTCAGCAGGCATCCGCCGGGAAGCACTACGACAATGTATTCAATGCGGCGATGCTATGAACATAAATATGCATTTCGCACTATTTGGCTAGACTTGGGCATTCCAGAGGCGCCTGACCCCCCTTTACAGTCCCATCTACTGAAAGGTGCTAAACGTCTGGAATCCCGGACGGTGGAAGTCTCTTCTTCCCGGCAAGCATCAACCGATTCACGAAAGCATACCGAAGCCAGCGAGGCTGAAATCCAGGCTGAGCTGGAGAGAATGCATGAACGTATTCAGGAGGATCACCAGCGTTATAGCGAGCTCTATAAACTGTTCATGAAAGCCAGGGATATTGCCAGACAGGCTGAACATGAATTGGATGTCGATGTTAATTTCTTAATGGAAGCGTCTCTATGTGAGCGGATGGATCAGCAGCAATTAGGGGTAATGGCTGATGAGCTGCATGAGAAAACCACAATGCTTGAGGCCAAAGATTGGGAGATTCGTGAACTGGAAAGAAAAATCCGGACGCTCACACAACGGGCTGACACGCTGCAGACTGATTTATCTGAAGCTCAGCAACAAATAGATCAGCTTAATAATGCCATATTCGAACACCGCGAAGAAAAATCTGCGCTACTCAGACAGACTGAGCAACTGACGAATAAGCTACGTGAGAAAACCACAATACTTGAAGCAAAAGAAGAGCAAATGTCGGTAACGGAATCTCAAAACGTTAATATGCTTAGAAGGCTAAACGATATGCATCAGAAGCTGACGGCCAGGGGGGCAGACGTGGTACCCAAAGATATGCTCTCTCAGCTTCAGAATGATCTGCGACAGACCCGGTCTCTTTTGCAGGCAAAAGAGGATGAGGCGAGCTCTCGAGTCGCTCAATCGAGACAGTGGGCTACCGACAGGGCGGTTATGGAAAGAGAGATTGAAACCCTTAGGGCTGAGCTGAGAGCACTCTCAATGGGCAGCCAGACCACAGAGACACGAGCCTCCCCATAACGGGCTTGTTAATCGTTAAATCGAAGAGGCACTGATAGCC
>NZ_JAHHPQ010000506.1:0-1183 GCF_024606245.1 Endozoicomonas sp. SESOKO2 | reverse complement strand
GTAGTGGCGTCTTCATCCCGGATGGGTAGTCTTTGGAGCACGCTAACCGATTCGCGACAGCCTGCCGAGGACAGAGAAGCTGAAATCTGGGCTGAGTTGCAGAAAATGGATGAACGCATTCAGGAGGATTACCAACGCCTTTTACAGTTCCGAACTCAGCTCTTTATTGCTCTGGATGCTGCACGGCAGGCTGAAACTTCATTGGCAAGCAATATTTCCTGTTATGAGAAAGCGCTAGAACGTGAGCATAAGGATCAGGATCAGCAAGAATTGCAACGACAGCTTGAAAATAGCGAAAAACAATTGATAAGAGCACAGCGCAAGCAGGATACAAATGCACGTGTCGATGAAAAAGTCATGAATTTAGAGAAGCTTTTGCGAGAAGCTAATTGTCGTTCAACAGAGATGCAGCGCGACCTTGACATAATCCGGGAAGAAAAAGCTGCCGAATCCAAAAAGGTTGAGGCTCGGAACATAGTTATAGCAGCATATCAACGTCGCACAGATGCTGATCACGAGACCATACAAGTACTCACGGAAGAAATTGATGCCCTATCAAAAAAGGTCCAGTTCCTGAACCGACTTAAAGTAGTAAAACAACGTCGTTTAGATGCTGATCACAATACCAAAAAGGAACTCGCAGAAGAAAAAGCTGCGCTGTCCGAACGGGCTGACAAGCTGGAGAGCGATTTATCAGGAGATCGGGAAAAAATAAATCATCTTAATCATGCCATTTTCGAACACCGGCAAAAAAATGCTGCACTATCCAGACAGATTGAGCCACTAAAGAATGAGTTACGCCAGAAGACCACAATGCTTGAAGCCAAAGAAGCGCAACAGTCTGAAATAGAAAGTCAAAACGCTCGTTTGCTGAGAAAGCTGAATCATGCACACGATTTGCTTAGGGTCAAGGGGCCTGAACTCCTGGAGAAAAAAAAGACACTCTCTCAAGTTCAGAATGACTTGCAACAGACCCGCTCTCTTTTGCGAGCGAAAGAGGATGAAGTCAATACCTTGGCGGCTCAATCCAGACAGTTCGATACAGACAAGGCGGCTATGGAAAGAGAGATTGAAACCCTGAGGGCTGAGCTGAGAGCACTCTCAGTGGGCAGCCAGACGACAGAGACGCGAGCCTCCCCATAACGGGCTTGTTAATCGTTAAATCGAAGAGGCACTGATAGCC
>NZ_JAHHPQ010000505.1:0-7570 GCF_024606245.1 Endozoicomonas sp. SESOKO2 | reverse complement strand
AATCATTCAGCTTGAGTTAATAAGCTTGCAGTTATACCTGCTGGCGAGTACCCACTCTCCCTTTTATATCAAGATTCTTTACAAAATTGTCCCCTGCAGAGATCGACTCGTTATTTATTTACTCTACCTTCTTTAGAGCTGGGGTCATTATTCTGGCTCACATCATCGGGATTGCGTTTTCGATGTTTTCTTTTGTGATTCGTTAGAGCTTGAGTATTCTGGCAGACCTTTCCGCATGGTCGCTGCTGACCATCCTCCCCAACGACGGTCACGTCACAGGTTTTTTCCCCGCCGTGTTGAGTTTTTTTGTGATCAGAGAGAGCCAGAGCATTCCGGCAGATCTTTCCGCAAGGCCGCTGTTGACGATCCTCCCCGACTACGGTCATGTCACAGGTTTTTTTCCCGGTGTGGTATCTTCTTTTGTGATTCGACAGGGCGTAGCCATTCTGGCAGACGGTCCCGCATGGCTGCTGCTGGCCATCCTCCCTGAACATGGTCACATCACAGATTTTTTGCCCGCTGTGGTATTTGCTTTTGTGGGATGACAGAGATTGAGCACTCTTGAAGACTATCCCGCATCGCTGCTGGCCATCCTCTCTGACAACGGTCACATCACAGGTTTTTTGTCCGGTGTGGTATTTGCTTTTGTGAGATGACAGAGATTGAGCACTCTTGAAGACCTTCCCGCATGGTTGAGGCTCGCCATCCTCAACGACTGTGGTCACGTCACAGTTTAGTTGTCCGGTGTGGTTGCTGCTTTTATGATTTGCCAGGGTTTGTGGGTAATGTGCAGTTCTTCCGCGAGGCGCTCCTCCGGGAAGAAGACAAATTGGTACATCATCATTGGCTGGCCAAGTGGTATCAGTTGCATAGACGATCCCTGCATTCACTGTGCAGTGATTGTCTGTATTGTCGCTAATGCCTCCGGCTTGTGGCTGATGCGCTTGCCGCTGAAATAGTTGGCCAGACTCGAATTCGAGTTGAGTGTCAAAGAGATCATCCAATGCTTGTGAAAGCGTAGAATCTCCAACGTTTAAAGGATTCAAATGACTTATGCAACCAAGACAGTGCCCTTGCGGAAAATGGGGGCATGAGATTTCTAAGGAATTCAGTGGCCATTCAGCGGACTCTCTGCTGTCGGATGATGCTCGGAAACTACAAACGCCATTGCAGGGAAAGACATAACAATTTAAACCCAAAGTATGTTGGTGTTGCAGAGGTTCTCCGTCTCCGCTACCGGAGCCTGAATAAAGGAAGCCAGTGAAAGAGCCAGCAGGCTGGATGGTTGCCCCCGGGGCTTGTTGGCCCGATGGTTGTGAAGCCTGGTATTGTTGTTGGCTATGCCCAGAGTCCGGAATCACAGTGATGGTGACAAATGTCTGATCCCCCTGGGTCAGCATAAACGTTGCCTTCTGCTGTTCAATCAGCTTAAACAGTGGGGAGTTGGGATGCCAATAACTTTGTAAAAGCCAACCGACAGCCACAACTACTTCTGCAAGTGCCCATGAGTAAGGAGTGGAGTACAGGGAGGCGTCCGGGGTGGACAGGATCAGTTCGTAACCCACCAGCAGGTGAGTGATGTAATGCCATTGCCAGAAGATTAACTCAACGGTCGTTTTTATCCCGTAAATGAACGAACGTTGTCGTATATTATTAGTCGGCAAAGATGATTTTGTAAAGCCGTTTATATCGGCAATGTCTGAAAAGGGACACCGGTCAGGCTTTATGGAAAAGCTCAGTTTTGGAGATGCTGTTTTCTGTTCAAGTTCGGTAACAAATCGTCCTGTAAACGGTTGTGCATGACAGACGACAAAAAACATCAGTAGCAGCAACAGCGGTGTCGTAAAGGGTGAGTGTTTAATAATTGTGTTCTTGCCTTCTGATTTACAGAGAGGAAGGATAGATCAAGAATATAATTGAGCTTTTCTGTCATTTAGAACTGAGGTCATTGTACTTGGCCGCATCAGCAAGTTTGCGTTTTCGATGTCTTTTTTTGTGATTCGACAGAGCTTGATGATTCTGGCAGACCTTCCCGCATGGCTGTGGCTGGCCATCCTCCCCGAGCATTATCTCGTCACAGGTTTTTTGCCCGCCGTGGATGTTTCTTTTGTGATCCGTCAGAGCCTTGGAACTCTTGCAAAGCTTCCCGCATGGCCGCTGCTGACCATCCTCTCCGACTACGATCATGTCACAGGTTTTTTGTCCGCTGTGCTCTTTTCTTTTGTGATCCGACAGCCTCCAGCTATTCTTGCAGACCTTTCCGCATGGTTGTTGCTGGCCATCCTTCGCGATCAACATCACACCACAGATTTGCTGGCTAGAGTGGACTCTGTTTTTGTGGTAAGTCAGTTCTATAGCATTCCTGAGAACCTCCCCGCATGGCCCTGACTGGCCATCGTTACCGACCACCAGCATGTCACAGGTTTGTTGCCCGGTATGGAGTCTGCCTTTGTGATTCCTCAGGGCTAGCGCATTCTGGCAGACCGTCCCGCATGGCTGCAGTCGGCCATCCTCCCCGATCACGCTCACGTCACAGGCTTTTAGCCCGCTGTGGACTTTACTTTTATGAGACGACAGGACCAAAGCATTCTTGTAGACTTTTCCGCATGGTCGTGGCTGGCCATCCTCTCCAACCAGAGGCACATCACAGGTTTGTTGCCCGCTGTGATCTTTTCTTATGTGAACCGACAAAGCTGTAGCACTCTTGCAAACAATCTCGCATGGTCGTCTCTGGCCATGCTCTCCAATCACAATCAACTTACAGGCCGCTTGCCCGACAGCTTCAGTTTTATAGTCTGCCCCGGCATCCATTGATTTTGAGGCGACCCCGTCTAAGGCGACCCCGTCTAAGGCGACCCCGTCTAAGGCGACCCCGTCTGAAAAGTTCCTGCCATAGGCAGGGTTGCTATCAATGCCTTGCGGCTGTGGATAAACCAGTCGGTCAAATACGCATTGAAGTTGATTGGCAGGGAAATCATCCAATGTTTTTAAAGGCGAGGAATCGCTGGCGTTTAGAGGATCAAAATAGCCAATGCAACGAAGACACTGCGCATTCGTCAAATGGGGGCATGAGCTTTGTCCGGAATTTAGTGACGATTCAGCAAGCCAACTACTATCGGATGATTGTCTGAGTATACAAATGCCACGACAGGGATAGACAAAACAATTTAAATCCAGAGTATGCAAGTCTTCTTGAGGGCCTCTTTTGTCGTCGCCATAGTCAGTATTCAGTGGGCTGTTGAAAGAGGCTTTAGGGTGGGTGGTTGCCCCTGATGGTCTCTGGCCGGATGGTTCTGATGGTGGTAGTGTCCGATGATGTCCAGAGCCAAACATCATAGTGATGGCCAAATCCGGTTTGCCTTCCTGCGCCTGCGTGGATGCTGTCTCTAATTGTTGAATCAGGCCAAACAGAAGTGAATCAAGGTTCAAATAGCTTTTTAAAACCCAACCGACAGCAACAATCACTTCTACAGGTAACGATGAATAAGGGCCGGGGCTTAGAGGAGAGTCTTTGCCGGTCAGGGTCAGTTTGTAACCAACCCGCAGATGGGTAGTATAAAGCCATTGCCACAAAGTTGATTCAATTATGGTCGTTTTTACTCCATAGTCGCCAGGTCTGTGTGGTTTATCATCAAGGGAGAAATGTGTTCCTGCATAGCTGTTTGCTTCGGCGATGTCTGACGCGTCGTGCGTCAGTTTTTGCCAGTCACGCTCTGTATAAAAGTGCTGGTTGGTCTGTTCGAGCTCGACAATATAACGTTCTGTCAACGGTTCGCCCCGACAGATAACAAACGGCAGTAGTAGTAAAAATATCGCAAAGAGTGAGTGCTTAATAATTATATCCTTGCATCCTGGCCTACAGAGAGAAAAGATAGATCATGATAATAACCGTGTTTTTCCGTTATTTAGAACTGAGGCCATCATTCCGATCCAGATCAAGAGCCTTGCGTTTTCGATGAGTTTTTTTGTGATCGTACAGGGCTTGAGTATTACTGCAGATTTTCCCGCATGGCCGCTGCAGGCCATCCTTCCCGATGACGGTTACTTCACAGGCTTGTTTATTGCTGTGGGTGCGTCTTTTGTGACTCAACAGGTCCAGAACATTCTTCCAGGTCGTCCCGCATGGTCGTGGCTGGCCATTCTCCCCGACTAATATGACATCACAGGTTTGTTGTCCGGTGTGCTCTTTTCTTTTGTGATCCGACAGTGCGCAAGCGTTCTTGCAGACCTGACCGCATGGCCGCAGCAGACCGTCTTCCCTGACCACGGATACGCCACAGGTTTTTTTCCCACTGTGGGCCATGCTTCTGTGGACGGACAGCGCTTTAGCATTTTTGCAGACCTTCCCGCATGGTCGTTGTTGGCCATTCTTTTGAATCACGGTAACGTCACAGGTCGGTTGCCCGGAAATGTTAGCTGCACAGGCAGCCTCTGCGCTCGTTATATATGCAAGGTTGCAGTGACATTCCGGGCTACTATCACAGCTGCTCGTCTGTGTCTTGGATGGTTGGTCAGAGTCGCATTGTAGCTGAGTGGCAGGGAGGCCATTCAATGCATTGAAAAGCGAGTAGTTTCTTTCGCTTGAAAGATCAAAATAGTCTATGCAACTAATGCATTGTCCTCTCGCTAAATGGCGACATGAGCTTTGTACGCAGCTCAGCGGCGATTCATCGTGCTTTCTGCTATCAGATGATGGTCGGAAACAGCAAACGCCATAACAGGGGAAGACGAAACAATTTAAATCCAAAGAATGCAGATCTTGCTGAGGACCATCGTTACCGGCGCCATAGTCAGTATTCAGTGGTCTGTTGAAAGAGCCAGCAGTATGGGTGTTGGCTTTATGGGTTTGCTGCCTGGATGATTCTGATGGCCGGTGTGATTGTTGTCCATCTCCAGAGCCAAGCATCATAGTTACGATGGCAGACGGATGATCCTGATTCGCCTCTTTTTGTTCAATTGGGTTAAACGGCGGTGAGCTGGGGTTCCAATAGTTTTTTAAAAGCCAGTACACAGCGGCAATCACTTCTATAGGTATCCATGAATAAGGGTTGAGATCGAGAAGAGCGTCTCTGTTGGTCAGGATTAGTTTGTAACCAACGAGCAGATCAGTGGCGTATGGTAAATGCCGCGAAATCGATTCAGCAGGGGGTATTTTTACCACGAAACTGCACGATCTTTGTTGTTTGTCATCAAATGGTGAAGCTGATCCTGGATAAGTGTTTGTGTCGGCAATGTCTGGAAATGTGCGCCGATCACGCTTTAAAGAAAAGCTCTGGTCTGGATAATCCGCATTTTTTTGAAGCTCAACAAAAAAACATTCTGTTAACGGTTTGGCCTGACAGGTGACAGAGAATTTCAGCAACAACACTGCCGCAAAGAGTGAGTATTGGATAATTCTAGCCCTGCGTTCTGGTTTATAGAGAGGAAGGATAGATCAATAAAATAAGTCCGTATTTCCGTCAATTACGGCTGAGGTGATTATCCTGATCTACATCAACAGGCTTCCGCTTTCGGTGTCTTCTTTTGTGTTTCGACAGAGCTGTGGCACTGTTGCATAGCTGTCTGCATGGCTGCAGTTGGCCGTCCTCCCCGACCAGAGTCGCGTTACAGGTTTGTTGCTCGCAGTGAGCGTTGCTTTTGTGCCTGGAATGCGATTTTCTTTTGTGAAGCGACAGAGCTTGAGCATTCTTGCAGACCTTCCCGCATGGCTGTTGCTGGCCATTCTCCCTGACCACTGTCAAGTCACAGGTTTGTGGCCCGCTGTGGGCTATTCTTTTGTGATGCCACAGGGCTCTATTATTCTTGCAGACCTTCCCGCATGACTGCTGCTGACCATTTTCCCCGACCAATGTCGCCTCACAGGTTGGCTGATGCTTGTTGTGGAATAGGCGTTTGTGATCAAACAGAGCTTGAGTATTCTTGCAGACCTTGCCGCATGGCTGCTGCTGGCCATCCCCGCCGACCACTGTTTCGTTACAGGCTTGTGGTCCTGTGTGGGCTCTTCTTTTGTGGTCCCACAGGGCTCTGCTGTTGTTGAAGACCTTCCCGCATGAGTGCTGTTGACCATCCTTCCCGACCACTGTTGCCTCACAGGTTGGTCGCTGCCCGCTGTGGAATTTGCGTTTGTGTTCTACCAGGGCTTGAGCGTTCTTGCAGACCATGCCGCAAGGCTGCTGGCCATCCTCACTGACCACTATTCCGTCACAGGTTTGTGGCCCGGTGTGGGCTCTTTTTTTGTGTTCCCAAAGGGCTTTATAACTCTTGCAGACCTTCCCGCATAACTGTTGCTGACCATTCTTACCGATCACTGTTTTCTCACAGCTCAGTTGCCCGCTGTGGAATTTAAGCTTGTGATCCGACAGGGCTTGTTCTGTGACTGTATGGTAAAGATGAGATGAACTCTGACCCAATTGGGATGATTCTATCGTTGTTTGATGTGTTTCTGAAGTCTCAAACAGGGAGGTTAACTGGCCGAGCGTATCGCAAATTCCGACTTCTTCGGGAAGACTTTGTGGAAGGATTAGCTCATTGATGGTCGAAACACCAACGGCGTTGGAGAGAAAATTCACATTATAATTGAGTTGGTCGGCAGCATCAGTTGTATAGTCAGCGTCAGCATTCATTGGGTATGTAATGTATACAGGATCAAAATGACCCATGCATCTAAAGCAGTGTCCATTGACCAAATGGGGACATGAGCTTTTTCCGGAGTCTAACGGCCGCTCAGAGGGCTCTCTGCTATCTGATGATGGGCGGAATTGACAAACGCCACGACAGGGATGGATGAAACAATCTAAACCCAAAGTATGCAGGTGTTGTTGGGGATTCCCGTTACCGCTTCCAGAGCCAGAATACAGACGGCTAACGAAAGAGTCTGCAGGATCGGCCGCGGCTTCCGTGGCATGCTGACCTGATGATTTTGATGGTTGGTATGATTGTTGACTATGTCCTGAGCCAAGAACCATAGTGATGGTTGCAAACGGGTCATCCTGACTGGCTTCTTGTTGTTCGATCAGATCAAACGACGATGATTTTATGTTTAAGTGGCTTTTTAAAAGCCAGATGATATCGACAAGCACTTCCAATGGTAACCATGAATAAGCGGCGGCACCCGGAGGAGCGTCTTTGATAGTCAGGGTCAGCAGGCCAGTGGCGTAAACCGATTGCCAGGAAATCGCTTCAATAATGGTCGTTTCTACTCCGTGGCCCCAAGATCTGCGGGGTTTGTCATCAGGCGATGAATCTGGTCCTGCATAGTCTTTTGTGTTGGTAGTGTCTGAAGGGTTTCCAACACGCTTTACAAAAAAGCTCTGGTTTGGAAATATTCTAGTTTGTTCAAGCTCGACAATATAATGTCCTGTCAACGGTTCGGTCTGACAGGCGACAGGACATGTCAGCAAAAGCAGTGCCGCAAAGAGTGAATGTTTAATAATTATAGCCGCGCGTTCCAGTTGATAGAGACGAAGGATAGATCAAGAAAATAAGTGTGTTTCTCTGTCAAAGATTTTCTGTTAAAAACTAGCAGCCTGTCGGACTTAAGCGTCCGTAGCGAGGATTGCAAGAAATTGAG
>NZ_JAHHPQ010000504.1:0-1130 GCF_024606245.1 Endozoicomonas sp. SESOKO2 | reverse complement strand
CAAAGGCCAGATCCTGCCAGTTGGCTCCTTTCAGAATCACCCGTTGTCCGGCCCTTAATGACTCGAGCCTGCCGGGGATATGCTGGATTCGCCCCTGCTTATCCACTCCGGGGCCGCCCAGCAGCAATTGTCGCCAGTTACTGTGCAAGTGGCAGTCAATAACAACGGTATTGTCATCATCCGTAGCACTCCCGGTAGCACTGGCGGCACTGGGGAGTTCAGCCAATACCCGGGGAACCTTGTTGATGTCCATCAATGGGTCATCGCCGGTCTGTGGGTCGAACTGCCAGGTATTTCCGGGTCGATTAATTCGGCGCCAGAAATCAGCACCCGGCGCGTCGTCACTCCGGTCAACGGATGTCAACTGTGCCGGGTTTGCCAAAACCAGCAGCGTGACATGCTCACCCAGGGGACGTTTCTTCTGGCTGACTTTGTCGTACAGAGAGGGGTTGTTCGGGTCCAGTAGATCGTTAAATTTTGGCAGCTCCTCACTGGTGAGCTTGCGTATATCCATCACCAGAGTGAGTGGCTGTGGCCCTTCAAACAGCTTGCCTGAAAGCAGAACATGGCACCCCTCTTCAGAAATGCTCAACCGGCTGACCAGATTAGCCTGTGAGAGGTCATCGGGGTGGGAAATAAGGGTGACATCCCGGTGTCCATCGCCGGTCTGGGCCACTAAAAGCCGTCGAATTTCATCATCACTGGCGACAAAACGAAAATCAAAGGAACAAGAAGCCCTGCGGAGCGAGGAATTTCCTGAGGATACCGTTCTCTCCTTGTCAGGCAACGTCATCGGACGTCTTGATCTATTGATTTCGGGAGTCACGTCAGAGCAGGTTATAACATTCTTTTTTGACGATAACTCCAGTTTCGCTACCGTGGCTGATACGCCAGTGTCAGGAACGGGTTTCTTTACTTCTCTGTCAATCCGACCATCCATTGTCAACTTCTCTCCTGTCATCTGAAGAACTGCATTGAAAGTGCTTGATTATATGACCTTCAGACAGGATGAAAGTTTCATTTGGATTGATACCCGTAGCCGTTGAAAGAATCACGCAAAAAACGACTCATAAAGCGAATTCAAATTCACGCTGTTCAAAAACTCTTCGGCAATTTTTGTCAGCTCAGCG
>NZ_JAHHPQ010000503.1:0-20399 GCF_024606245.1 Endozoicomonas sp. SESOKO2 | reverse complement strand
CCACCAAAGGCCAGCTCGCCAGAAGCCAAACCGTCGACAAACCATTTGAATCCGACCGGCACTTCAGCCACTTCTCTGCCTAATCCTTTCGCTACACGATCAATCATGGCGCTGGACACAAGCGTCTTACCAATTTTGGCATTGACCGACCAGTGCACACGATGGCTGTATAGGTAATTGATCGCCACCGCCAGATAATGATTGGGGTTCAGCAGACCATGTTCACGAGTCACGATACCGTGTCGGTCAAAATCAGGATCGTTACCAAAAGCAATATCAAACCGATCTTTCAATTCGATCAGACCTGCCATGGCATAGGCTGAAGAGCAATCCATACGAATCTTGCCGTCTTTATCGACATGCATAAAAGAAAAAGTAGGATCAACCTTTTTGCTGACCAGCTCAATATCAAGCCCGTAACGCTTGGCAATGGGCTCCCAATAATGAAGGCCGGCCCCCCCCAGAGGATCGACACCCATTTTGATACCTGCCTTGCGAATGGCCTCCATATCAATGACATTTTCCAGATCATCAACATAAGGTGTGACGTAATCGTACTCAGTGATAAACCCGGAAGCCAGAGCGTCATTCAACGACATCTGTTCAACGCCTTCAAGACCCTCTGCAAGCAGTTGATTGGCTCGATCCTGAACCCAGTTGGTGACATTTCCACCGGCTGGACCTCCATGGGGAGGGTTGTATTTGAAACCACCGTCTTCAGGCGGGTTATGGGAAGGTGTTATAACAACACCGTCCGCCCTGTCCTGTTGATTCCGGTTATAGGAAACAATGGCATGGGAAATGACCGGAGTCGGTGTATAGCCTCTGCCTTCCTGAATCCGAGCCTTTACACCATTGGCTGCCAATACCTGAATAGCACTGATCAATGCTGGCTCTGACAGGGCATGGGTATCCATGCCAACAAACATGGGTCCGGTAATATTATGTTCGCGACGGTATTCACAGATAGCCTGTGTGATAGCAACAATATGAGCTTCGTTAAAAGAGGCCCTGAAAGAAGTCCCCCGGTGTCCTGAAGTGCCAAACCGGACTCGTTGAGAGGGATCTAATGGATTGGGCTGAATAGCAAAATAATCGCTGACCAGACGGGGAATATTGGTCAGCATATCGTCTTTGGCAACTTTACCGGCTTGAGGATGCATGAAGAATTCCTGAGTGAGTGACACTGAAGCATAAAGCAAAAACCGCTCCAAATCAGAACGCAATATGGCTTACCTTACCCACCCAGACCGTTCGAAGGCAGTATCGGAAACCACAACTATACCCTGTCGACATTACCCAGAAACACCTTGCAGACCATTCCATAAACGATTTGCTCATGAAAAGCTTTACAGAAGGCTCTGAAGTCGACAGAGCTTCCAGCCATTAGATCACTTCAAACAGGAAGTGATTTTTCTTGCCCAGCTTTACCAGGAAGAAGCGCCCATACATGGCATTTTCTTCAGCAAAACACTCTGGCAGGTTCATGTTGTCAACTGCGCCACGGGCGGCTCCATTGAAGAATACCGCATTGCGACCCAGAGCATCTTTTACCTGCTTACCGCTCTTAACCAAACCCACTTCTGTAAACAGCTGGGTCATGGGGTTGCCTTCCAATTCATCACGCTTGATGGTGGCACTGGGCAGCCCATCCAGCTTCAGCTGCTCAAGATCCGTTTCGGACAAGCTCTTAATCTCTCCTGAGAACAAGGCTTCCGTGATACGTTCGGCAGCTTTCAGGCCTTGTTCACCATGTACAAGGCGGGTGACTTCTTTGGCAAGAATCTTCTGTGCCTGTGGACGACCTTCGCGGGCTTCGTCTTCTTGCCTGATCGCTTCAATCTCTTCTTGTGGCAGGAAAGTGAAGAAATTCATAAAGCGGTATACATCAGCATCCGCAGTATTCATCCAGAACTGGTAGAAAGCGTACTGGGAAGTCTTGGAAGGGTCCAGCCAGACCGCACCACCTTCGGTTTTACCAAACTTGGTCCCATCGGACTTGGTGATCAGAGGCACGGTCAGGCCAAAGGTTCTGGCCTGATTCTGACGACGGGACAGATCGATACCACCCACGATATTACCCCACTGGTCACTGCCACCTACCTGGACAGTACAGTCGTAACGGCGGTTAAGTTCAGCGAAATCCATTCCCTGAAGCAGGGCGTAGGAGAACTCGGTAAAAGATATGCCGGAACCTTCCCGATTCAGTCGCTGCTGAACGGATTCCTTGTTGATCATGGCATTGACGGAAAAATGTTTGCCGATGTCACGCAGAAAATCCAGAGCCGTCATCTCACCGGTCCACTCCAGATTATTGACGACCAATGCTGCATTCTCACCGCAGTCAAATTCGATAAACTGGCTGACCTGCCCCTTGATTTTGTCAACCCAACCGGCCACAACGTCAGGTGTATTCAACTGTCGCTCAGCCGCTTTGAAACTGGGGTCCCCGATTAGGCCGGTCGCACCACCCACCAATGCAATGGGCCTGTGCCCAGCCATCTGGAAACGTTTCAGGACCAGCAGAGGAACCAGATGCCCCAGGTGCAGACTGTCTGCAGTCGGATCGAAGCCGCAATAAAGAACTCTTGGCTGTTCGCTCAGATGAGCGTCCAGCTCTTCCACGGCAGTGGTCTGCGCGATAAGCTGGCGGGCCTGCAGATCTTTCAGAAGCGGATTTTGACTCTCAGACATTTACCTATCCTGCTATGAAGTCAAAGAGACCGGGAGAAATCGCAAAAGGCCAGTCTCTTGATTTGAACACTGCCGAAGCAGCCTTGGACTCAATTTAGCGGGTAAAAGTACAATAAAACGACTTCAGAACAAAGCCGGAAAAAAGGGTTTACTTACATTAATTAACCTTTAGAGCGGTTTGGTTACCGAATTTCAGAAAAAGCCACAAACAGAATCGGGCAGATTGGAAGCTTTCAACTATTAATGTATAGAGCCACCAGCCGTTATTGCCATTGTTGATGTTCGAAATTGCGAGCCGACGTCGATTTTCTGTCACCCACCGACAAAACATTTACAATTCGTTTATAGCTATAAGTCAATTCATTATGTAGCTTTTAGAGATATAATTTATATATTCGTCACAAAACTTTAACCAAACAGCAACGAGCTACAAGAAATATCTTCTAATCCGAACCATGAAAGTGGCAGGCACCCGTAAAGGTATTTCAAAAGCAAAAAAGTGCAATGACCAATTTTTCTCCCAGAGGTGCCACGCGCAAGCGAGCCGGTGGCATCAAGCGTTTTCCCAAAAGACACCTGTTGCTGGTAACGGGTGTGGCCGCTGCGGTGATGACCGTAGTTGGCCTGCTACCCTCTCCACAAGTTGAAGCCAAACGCTCCGAAACCGAGCTGCTCATTGATGAGTTTCAACCCGAATCCCCCAAAGAAACACTGAAAGAACTGGCTTTTGAAGAAAAGGCTGCTCCTCTGGAAACACAAGCTCAACGCCTTGCCAGAGATGAGGCCGAGCGCCTGGCTACAGAAGAAGCCACTCTGGGCTCCCGGAAAAGGATTACCATTGAGTCCGGCGATAATCTCTCAACCCTGTTTGACGATATGGGTTTAAGTGCGAGGGTTGTCTATGAAGTCGCCAAAACCCCGCAACTGGGCAAAAACCTGACCGATATCCGCCCAGGGCAAACGTTTGAATATCGTGTAAACAGTGAAGGTATATTGACTCAGCTGCACTATGTTCAGAACAAACTTGAAAGCATCCTCTATGAAAGAGAGGGAGATGGCTACGTTGGTAAAAAAATAACTCTTGAGCCCGAAGTTCGTATTGCCTTCGCAGAAGCTTCCATTAAAAACTCTCTTTTTCTTGCCAGCCAGAATGCCGGTCTGAGTGAGAAAATGACCATGGAGCTGGCGGGCATATTTGGCTGGGACATCGACTTCGCTCTGGATATTCGCAGTGGCGACAGTTTCAACGTGATGTACGAAGAGAAATATCTGGATAATGAAAAGCTGAGTGACGGCAATATTATCGCAGCGACCTTTGTTAACCAGAGTGAGGCCTTTACCGCCATTCGCTACACCGACAGCCACGGTAATAGCAACTATTACTCGCCGGATGGCAAAAGCATGAAAAAGGCTTTCCTGCGAACGCCTGTCAACTTCACCCGAATCAGTTCAAGCTTTAACCCTAACCGTCTTCATCCAATTTTCAAAACCAAACGCCCCCATAACGGGACAGACTACGCTGCTCCTACCGGAACTCCCATCAAAGCGGCAGGAGACGGCAAAATCCAGTTTATAGGTTGGCAAAATGGCTTTGGCAACGTTGTCTTTATCCAGCACCCCCATAATATTGTTACCGTTTACGCCCACCAGAGCCGTGTCAACAAAAGATTCAAGACAGGCAGCCAGGTTAAGCAGGGACAAACTATTGGCTATGTAGGCCAGACTGGCTGGGCAACGGGTCCGCACTTGCATTACGAGTTCCGGGTCAATGGTGTTCACAGAAACCCGGTCACCGTCAAACTGCCTGATGCCTCACCGATACCCAAATCGGAGAGGGCACGTTTTATGGCATTTGCCAACAAAACCATGGCCCAGCTGGAAAAGCACGGAACAACGATGCTGGCCAAGAACGAGAAAGAGTCGAAACAACGACCATAGCTCCCAGGGAAGGAGGCATGAAGGAATACCAGAGATATGCTTGAATACTTTATTGGCCTGATGTCAGGCACCAGCCTTGATGCTATAGACGCAGTTCTGGTTGAATTTGAGGGCGAGACCTCCAAACACTCACCATCAGGAAACTGTCGACAACTAGAAGCTATTTCCCATCCTCTCCCCGAAAATCTCAGAAAACAGCTTCTTTCCCTGACACTACCAGGTCCTGATGAAATTGAACGAATGGCAGTAGCAGAGCCTGCCTTTGCCCGGGAATCGGCTGCTGCAGTCAGGCGACTGTTAGAGCAGGCCAATTTTAATTCGGACCAGATTTCTGCCATCGGCAGTCATGGACAAACCATCCGCCACCGCCCGGAAAAAGGTTTCACCTTGCAGATTGGTGACCCCAGCCTGATTGCTGAGCTATCAAACATAACCGTTGTTGCTGACTTCAGACGTCGGGATGTCGCGGCAGGCGGTCAGGGAGCCCCTCTTGTTCCTGCCTTCCACCATGCTGTTTTCAGCCACCCCACATTGGACAGAGTCATATTGAATATTGGCGGGATGTCCAATATCAGTTTGTTACCCGCAGACTCTGGGAAGCCTGTCACAGGCTTTGATACAGGCCCCGGTAACGTGCTGATCGATTATTGGTGCCAGCAGCATCTCAACCAACGCTTTGATGCCAATGGTCAATGGGCCGCATCAGGGACCGTGGATGACCAACTGCTGAATGCCATGCTGAATGACAGTTACTTTTCTGAAATACCGCCCAAAAGCACTGGCCGGGAACTCTTCAACTCAGGTTGGCTGGACTCTCACCTGAGAGGTTTTTCTGGACTGCAACCTGAAAACGTTGCCGCCACACTCACTTTACTGACAGCAAAAACCATTGCCCTGGATATCTGCCAATACGCCCCATCGGCCAAAGAAGTACTGGTTTGTGGTGGCGGGGCCAATAATACGCTGCTGATGAAACTCATTGAAAATGAGCTGACCCCACTGTCCATTGCAACCACAGGCTCGCTTGGCATAGCACCTGACTGGGTAGAAGCAGTAGCCTTTGCCTGGCTCGCCAGACAGACACTCTCAGGAAAGCCTGGCAACCTTCCTGCTGTGACAGGGGCTTCTGATGAGCGGATTCTTGGGGCTATATTCCCGGCTGGGTAACTGACCCTGAAAATTTGTGAAAACGCTTGATCAGCAAAAAGTCCAAAGAAATATCGGGGTATTTGTTAACTTTTCGGAATTTTCAACAGTCGTTTTTTGGCTTCATCAGCACCGTACTTGGCGATAAGTGCCGGAGCAAGAGCTTTATTAATTTTATCGACACGACTTCTCACCTTGTCCCCTTCCTGAATAGAGCTGAAACCTTTAGCCGTTAAAGACTCAATAGACTCTCTCAATTTAGCAAAACCCTTGTTATCTGATTGCTGCTTCATCAGTAATTGCTCCTGTTTCATGTGCGCAGCCCTCTCGCGTGGATTTGACTTTGGGGGTCTCTGACGCTTGAAGAATTTAACCAGGGGGTTCATTTCTTGCTCAAGCCGAATAACATCATTGAACAATGAGTGAAGGCTGAAAGCATCATCAAGATTCTGAGAGTCATTCTCCAACTCAAGCATTATTTCAAGCATCTCCAGCTCAAAGTCCTTATCATCTATCGATTCGTACACATGTTCGCCGGTAGATGGGTCGATAGAATCAGAACGATCCGTCACTGATTGGCTCGAAGACAGGGGTAATGTACTAACGTTCAAACTTTTGGGGACAACATATACAGCAGTGTTCTCTGGGTTACCGCGCAAACTATCTTCTGGTTTTTGTTTCAGATGACTGGGTACATCATATTGTGGCTCTTTTTTCAGATTCCCGGGTACATCATACTGTGACTCTTTTTTCAGATTCCTGGGTACATCATATAGTGGTTCTTTTTTTAGATTATTGGGTACATCATAAATATTGACCCGCTCAGGTTTTACATGTTCAGCAATTGGTCGTTTGACAATGTTACGTGGCTTTGCTTGAGGGGTCATGCCTCGATCCGGGGAGCGGTTGAGGTCATCCCTGTTTTTTCTTCTCGTTCGAGGGGCAGGAATTGGCTTTTCTTTATTGCCCGGTTGCTCTTGCTGCCTGTTTTGAACAAGCTCATCGACCTGAACCATTGGCTGAAGAGGTTGCTTGGGCACTGATTTACCTCTTCTGGAAGCCACTGTCGGCGGCTGCTTCTTAATGCGTTGATTTGACTCAACTTCATTTCCACTCCTCTCCTGTTGGCCGGACCTTCGCAACCCTGGCTCTGGAGTGAAAGCAGAAACAGATCGACCTTCCTGAGGGAGCACCTGAATAAAAATCCTACATTCAGTCTTCATTGCCGCTCTTGACTTAAGCTCTATTGGAGGGTTCGATAGTCGTTGCTTGCCTTTCGACTGTTCAGACTTCAGAGAAGGAAGACCATGGGGGTCTGCTTTTCTGATTTTTCTCAGCATGCCTCCCAGCAGTGCTTTGACAGCACTCTTCCAGCCCCCCTCAACGGGCAGTGGAGTATATAAGGATCCATTACTTCCCTGAGAACCTGAGACATTTGCCATCACACACCATCCATGCATGCATTGATATTCCTATCAGTATAATAGTCCTTCAAGTTCAACGCATTGCGACGACTTTCGAGTCATAGACTCCTGAAAGAGTATATTTCCTGTAGCATTGCTCTGGTCAAAAAAATGGCGGGAGAGAGAAGGAATATCCGGGCGGAGGGGCCCGCCCGATAGGAAGAGCATTCAAATGGAAAAAGAAGAGCCACATCCACAAGTGGCGGTTGCATTGGGATTTTTCACCAGAAATCTGGAACCTTCCAATCCTTCTTCGTAATCTACCTCGGCACCCACAAGATACTGATAACTCAGTGAATCCACGACCATTTCAGCTCCCTTCTTTTTAACCAGGGTATCATCGTCTGCCAGCTGATCGTCAAATTTGAAGCCGTATTGAAAACCTGAACATCCACCACCAGTCACGTAAACACGAAGCCTCAGGCACTTGTTATCTTCATCTTCCATGAGCCGATTGACTTTATTTGCGGCATCATCCGTCAGTAAGATCGGGTCCGGCATTACCGTTTCAACTGCTGCGCTCATTTATCCTCCCGTGCTACCTGATCGCCACAGGCAGCCACGCTGTCTCTATCTACTTTCAGAGCCCTGCTCTATAGCACCTCTGATATGTATAGCTGTAATAATAGGCTGAGCCCATTATCCAAGTAACCCAGTAAAGCAGTCAACTACTCAAGGACTCAACCGCTGTCGGTCAACTCATTTTTTATATCGGCGTCTAGCTCTTCCTGCCAGTCCAGAACGCTGGTAAGGCTCCGCACTGCACCGCTTTTGACCTTGATGCTGACTGTCACTTTCTCGGGCTTAAACCCATCGGGAAGAGTCAAATCGATATAGTCACGATTTTCAGGGAAAGCCTGAAAATAACGGAACTCAAGTGCCTGGGATTTTTCCAACCCGGCCAGCTCCATCAGGGACAAAGACGCTTTCTTGTTATCTTTCACCCCCCTGACAGAGACATTCAGAGTCCCTTTGAGAAACGGGTTGTCTCTGGCCACCTGGGAGACCACCATTCTGAAGCGATACTGGTTCTTCTCTTCACCCTTTAGCAGATCAAATGCGTAGAGCTTTATACCTTCAGCAGTATCTTCCGGAGCAAGAATACTCTTGTAAAATGCCAGATCCTTACTCAGCAGAGCTTTCTCATCTTCCAGATCCCGAATAACAGTGCGAACACTGTTTGCAGCTTCGCGATCCACCTTACTGGTTCTTTCCAGGATGACCAGTTCCTGCCTGAGCGACTCCTCGACACCCGCCAGGCTTTGCAATTGATTCCTGAGTTCTGAGTTTTCCTGCCTGAGTATGGCTGCCTCGGTATCGGAAAACCGTCCCCCAAGATAATAGGAAAGAGCCGAAGCCAGAACAAAGGCCAGTAGGACAAAAAGCCTGATTTTAAGCTCCCTGCCGGGGTCATGACGCACCACCTTCATACTACCCGGCGGCTTGACGCCCTGAAAAACAGAAAGAGGATCTGGCATCTCACTTATCCTGATAAAAAAGCGGCATAATGAATTTTTCGGGTAAACTTATGCTTTCAGAAATAATCCCAAGAAGCTCCTGACAACCCAATGCATTCAAATTCGCAAGACTATACACAAGCCTACTCACCATCACAAACCGCCACTCCGGCGGCTCAGAATAGTAACACTTCGACTCTTATAGCACGATCAAGGTATGATAGCCCACCGTGACTACTCACTGCCTGAGACAATGATGCTTGATCGATGGACTTCCCTCTGGATCAGATCGCCTCTGAACCTTCTCGCCCGTCCACTAAAAAAAATGGGTGTTCGGGCTGATCAGATCACTCTGACCGGTTTCCTGATCGGATTAACGGCCGTACCCTTGCTGGCATTTGAGTTCTACTTGCCGGCTCTTGCGGTCATTCTTTGTAATCGTCTGATGGATGGGCTGGATGGCGCCCTGGCAAGGATAACACACACCTCGGATGCCGGTGGCTATCTGGATATTACCCTGGATTTCATCTTTTATTCAGCCGTTGTGCTTGGTTTTGCCTTTGCTGATCCTGAAAAAAACGCCCTGATGGCCAGTCTACTGATTTGCACTTTTATGGGAACGGGCTCCAGCTTTCTGGCCTACGCGATTATGGCTCAAAAGAAAGGTCTCTCAGATCCTAACTTCAGCAACAAGTCCTTCTATTACCTGAATGGACTGGCGGAAGGCACAGAAACCATCGCTATTTTTGTGCTCTTCTGTTTGCTCCCTCAGTATTTCCCGATTCTAGCTGCAATTTTTGCTGCAATCTGTATCCTGACGACCACGACAAGAGTCTGGGGGGGTTACCAGACCATCAGGCAGGCAGACGAGCTCGACGTCCACAGTGAAAGACAACCATGGAATTATTGAAGATACTGTTTCTCCTCTTTATTGCGCTGGCCGTGGTGGTCATGGCAACAGAACGGTTTGGCAAACCCATGAGCCGGGAGAAACAGTCAAGACTGTCGAAAATAGCCATCATCCTGATTCTGGTCATGCTGGTGGCCAGAATCATCAAAGAGATCGTCTAAACGCAGAAAGGCAGCGCTAAGCGCTGCCTTTATTATTCACTGCCCAGAGGGAGCGTGAAGAGTAATCAGTCGATTACTTCGATGTTTTCAGCCTGAGGACCTTTAGCGCCCTGGGTCACTTCAAACTTAACACGCTGGCCTTCAACCAGAGTTTTGAAGCCTGTACCAACGATCGCTCTGAAGTGAGCAAACACGTCCGGGCCAGAGTCCTGGCTGATGAAGCCGTAACCTTTGGATTCGTTGAACCACTTAACTGTTCCTGTGGAAGCAGACATAATCAATTCCTGAAATTGAACAAAAATAGGGTGGTCACACAACATGACCGCTTAGCTGAAAGCGTCGCTACTACTTATGATTTATCAGGAAGATCTACAACTATGGAACTTCGAAACGCAAGACATAAATATAAGGCATAACTTAAAGCTAAGCTAATTGTATCTCAATTAACTCCAGAAGCAATGAGTACAACACGATTAAAGATATCGTGAAAATCAGCAGATACAACCCCTGCAACATTGATATAGAGACAATCTGCATGATTATTTCTCATAACCACTACCTTTCTTCATTATTTCCCGTCAGAACCTGCGACTGGAAGACAGCCATCGTCAATTATCCGGCCTCCGTTAACACTCTGTCATACAACTTGCATCGAACATTCTGGTAGAGAATACTGAGGTTTTCAGGGTACCACATAGAAGTAGAGATCATGGAAATAAAAATACGACACCAGGAAGACCGGGACTTTCCTCATATTGCAGAAATGTTTGAATATGAAGACCTGGCAGAAAACACCTCCCAGATCCCCTATAACCACTGCGACCACTGGAAAGAACTGTTCCAGTCCCGAAGCAATGAATCTATTCAACTGGTTGCAGAAGTCAACGGCAAGGTTGCAGGTCATCTCGGTATTCGTATGTTCAGTAAGCCACGTAAAAAACACGTTGTGACTTTCGGCATCAGTGTACATCCTGATTTTCAGGGACAAGGAGTAGGATCAAGGCTGGTTGATGAAATGATTCAGCTCTGTGATAACTGGCTGAATGTTGTTCGTATTGAACTGGGCGTGTTCACAGAGAACAAACAAGCTATTGCCCTGTATAAAAAGTACGGCTTTGAAATTGAAGGGACCTCCCGCTTTGACTGCTTCCGCAGAGGCCAGTACAGCAGCACCTACCAAATGGCCAGAATCAGACCGGACCTACTGGAAAAGCTGCCGTAGTATCATGCTTTCAAAACAGGAATAATCCGTGAATCCAAAACTCTGCCCCCTTTGCCAAAAGGAAAATCATTGCGCCATCAGTGCAGGAAAACCTGCCAAACAGTGCTGGTGTATGAAAGACTTGAAGAAACCCTCAGTCAATACACCAGCTGTTTTAATGCTGATCCCTGAAGCTGACACCTCCTGCTACTGCGAACCCTGTCTTGAAAAAGTCAAGGCATCAGAGCAGGCGCATCAAGGCCCGCTGTTTCCTTCAGCCCGCACATGATATTCATATTCTGGATCGCCTGACCTGCTGCTCCTTTCACCAGATTATCTATAACCGACAGAATCACTACGGTATCACCACCCCGTGGACGATGAACGGAAATACGGCACTGATTGCAGGATTTGACTGAACGGGTCTCCGGATGACTGCCAGCAGGCAAAACATCAACAAAAGGTTCATGACTGAACCTGTTTTCATACATCCCCTGAAGATCAATGGAATGATCATTTACCGAAACATACGACGTTGCATGAATCCCCCTTATCATTGGAACAAGGTGAGGCACAAAAACCAGCTCGCCTTTGAAGCATTGAACTCCCTCCAGAGGCATTCTCCCTAAGCCCTGCCTGATTTCCGGCAGATGTCTGTGACCTGGCACACCGTATGCCTTGAATGACTCAGAAACTTCGCACAACAAACTGGCCACTTTGGCTTCGCGACCAGCGCCACTGACTCCGGACTTGGCATCTATAATGACATTGCCTTCTACCAGGCCGTTTTCCATCAGCGGCAACAGACCCAGTTGCGCAGCAGTCGGATAACAACCCGGATTGGCCACCAGCTGTGCAGATTTAATGGACTCCCGGTTCATTTCTGGCAAACCATAAACCGCCTCTGCCAGCAAATCAGGACAGGCATGATCAATACCGTACCATTGCTTCCAGTCACTGGCACTGGCCAGACGAAAATCAGCGGCCAAATCCACTACCTTCACACCTTTGTCCATCAGCTTAGGCACGGAGTTCATGGCAATTCCGTTGGGTGTTGCAAAGAAAACCAGATCGCAAGCAGCCAGGACATCATCATCAGGCTGTGAATAGGCCAATTCCATCTTGCCTCGCAGCCCTGGATACAGCCCACTGACAGAGTTACCTGCCTCTTTTCTTGAAGTAATCACCGTAACTTCGACGTCGGGATGAACCGCGAGAAGACGCAGCAATTCTGCCCCGGTATAACCGGTACCACCAACAATGCCTGCCTTGATCATGGATACGACACCCCAAATAGAATACTTATTTAAAAAATAAGAATAATTATTTATACAAAGTCTTTCAAGACTCGCTTCGGAAATATTCTCTCTCAAACGTGGCGCCATTCACCCGGAACTTCAAAAAATCTCTGGGAATCCTCTCAGACATCTTATGCCCCTTCAGAACAGCAAATCACTTTAGCAACCGGGTTTCAGCAAAACAACGCTCAGCACACGGCAAGCAATGTCTACAATGACCATGAGCCCGCTCAGCTGTACAACTTGATATCGAAACTTGGACTCTTTTCCGCTACTCTCTGTTCGTAACTCTCCGTTCGTCATTAGTACTCAACACTCAAGGATCCTGTGAATGCTCTGGGTTAAAGCCTTTCATATTATTGCGATGGTCTGCTGGTTTGCAGCCCTTTTCTACCTGCCAAGACTCTTTGTTTATCATGCCATGAGCGAAGATCAGGTCAGCAATGAACGATTCAAGATCATGGAGCGTAAGCTGTATCGAGGCATTGCCCTGCCATCCATGGTCGCCACTCTGGTGCTGGGTATCTGGTTACTCCGTTACAACCCGTCCTATTATATGAGCAGTGGCTGGATGCACGCCAAACTGGCACTGGTGGTTCTGCTCATTGGCTATCACCACATGTGTGGCGCGTTCCTAAAAAAATTTGCCAATAATGCCAACACTAAATCAGACAAGTTCTACCGTATTTTTAATGAAGTGCCGGTTCTGTTCCTGATAGGAATTGTCATTCTGGTTGTTGTCCGCCCTTTCTGAAGGTAAACGACTTGCGTTTCCTGAATACCTGCCGATAAGACGCCCTGAGTGGAGACACCCTGAACAGGTGTTTCCCAGAGCTCAGGGGATCGTGTGATGAAGCGCAAAGATTATAAAATTATTTTTGAAGGACAGATTCTGCCTGACTTTTCCGAAGCTGAAGTCAGAAATAATCTGGCTCGACTCTTCAATGCCGATGCCCAGCGCATTGACCGTCTATTTTCAGGCAAACCCTATGCGGTTCGAAAACCTGTCACCAAGAAGGAAGCCCGCAAATACGAAGAAGCCATTAAAAAGGCCGGCGGACAATGTCAGATTATGTCCCTGGATGGCTCGAAAAAATTGCCTCCCACTGAAGAGAACCACTCATCTATCTTTACTGAAACGCCGTTATCAGGAAGCCCCAGACAAAATAGCAATGAGCCATTGCGGCTGTTAAGACGCATCGGACGAAGCCGTTATCTGGCAATGAGCTGGCTGGTGGTGGCTATAGAAGCGATTGCCATTCTGCTGCCTGATTATTTACCGATGCTGATCGGCGCAGCCCTGACCATTCAACAGACTGTGTCAATGGCCCTGGGCATTCACATTCTGGCCATCATGCTCACACTTTATCTGGTCATCACCCGACTTCATGATATGGATCGGAGCGGCTGGCTGTCGCTATTTCTTGTCATTCCCGTCGTCAACATCCTTTTCCTCTTCTGGCTCAGTATTGGCGCAGGCACAAAAGAAAAAAACAACTACGGAGAGCCTCCTCTACCCCCCACCAACCTGACACGTGCACTGGGCATTTATGTTCCCATGTCTTTGATACTTATTGGTGTCGCGGGCGCTTATCTCTATCAGGAACAACTGGTAGCGTGGATTCAGATGTTGCCCGAAGTCACCTCGGAATGGACAGGCCTTGAGTATCGCGGATAAAAGGCTAAATTACCTTTGTATCCCGAGCAGGTTTTTACGATAGGGTTTGCCTCTCTGCGGACAACCGCCCGTCGAGACTGTAAAAATTCAATAGAAGCATTGAAAAACAGCATCTGAATACGCATCTTTACGCAGTCCACTGACTTGCTTCAGTGGTTATAATCCTAACTTTTATAATGTCGTCCGTATTCTGACCGGATGTTCGTCTGGTGAATTGCAAGTTATCTCTATTCACTCCCGGTTTTCGAACATCAAACCAACGGGCCACCATGACGCAAACACTTCAGTATTGCACTCAGCGTGCTTCAGTGCGCAGAGTGCAATACTGTTGGTAAATACCCCTTCAGGAGGTGACCGGAGTCAATCGGTCGACCTCTCATTGCCCGTATCCTGTTAGGTACTTTTTCAATGAGCAAAGATAGCATTCTAGTCATCAACTGCGGCAGCTCATCCCTCAAATTCGCAGTGATCAACCCGACAACGGAAGAAGAGAAAATCAACGGCATCGCTGAACGCCTGGACAGCAGCGAAGCGGTTCTGCGCTGGAAAATCAACGGAGTAAAAGGCTCTCAGGCGCTGGGATTGGCTGCACACGAAGCAGCTCTGGAAGCCCTTATTGGCCTTCTGCGTGAAGAAGGTCTGATTGAAGGCATCTCCGCCATTGGTCACCGTGTTGTTCACGGTGGTGAGAAGTTCTCTCAGTCCTGCCTGGTGACCGATGAAGTTCTGCAAGCCATTGAAGACGGCATAAAGCTGGCCCCTCTGCATAGCCCGGCCAATCTGGCGGGTATTCGTGCTGCTCAGAAAATTTTCCCGGGCATGCCCAATGTTGTTGTTTTTGATACTGCATTCCACCAAACCATGCCAGCAGAGGCTTACCTCTACCCGATCCCATACAATCTTTACAAAGAACACGGTGTTCGTCGCTACGGTTTCCACGGGACCAGCTACCGCTATGTCGGTCAGGCTGCTGCCGATATGCTGGGTCTGGACATCAACGACAGCAATCTGGTAGTGGCTCATCTGGGTAACGGCGCTTCTGCCTGCGCGATCAAGAATGGTAAGTCAATTGATACCACCATGGGCCTGACACCTCTGGAAGGTTTGGTTATGGGCACTCGTTCCGGTGATGTTGATCCTAACCTGTTCAACTTCCTCAATAAAACTCTGGGCTATACCCTTGAGGAAGCCACCGACCTCCTGAATAAGAAGAGCGGCCTGTTGGGTCTGTCTGAAATGGACAGCGACTGTCGTGTTATTGAAGACGCTGCAGCTGAAGGTAATGAGCGTGCCCAACTGACTCTGGATGTTTTCTGCCACGTTCTGGCTGAGAAAGTAGCTGGTTTTGCTGCGGCCATGGGTAAGATTGATGCCCTGGTATTCACCGGCGGTATCGGAGAGAACTCCAGTGTCATTCGCAAGAACGTCATTGAACGTCTGAGCATTTTCGGCTTCGAGGTAGATGAAAAGCTCAATGATGAAACTTTCCGGGGCAAGAGCGGTGTAATTACTCAGGAGGGATCTACGGTTGCAATGGTAGTTACCACCAACGAAGAGCTGATGATTTCCCGTGACACTCAGGCCCTGATCGCCTGATTCAGCCTGGGGTCTGTTTTAAGGCCCCATGTTTGACTTGTTTGCAAACATTTCCGGAGCTGCATTATGCGTACGTTTTTTCTGGCCCCCACCCGCTATGGAGTCGGCCTGACTTCAGTCTCTCTGGGTCTGGTGCGGGCACTGGACACCCTTGGCCTGAGGGTAAAATTCTTCAAACCTATTGCCCAGCTGCACACGACGGACAAAGGACCTGAGCGTTCTACACGACTGGCTCAGCGTATTATGGACCATGAGCCACCAACACCGATTACCACCCAAAAGGTTGAAAACTTGCTGGGAGACAATAAGGGTGATGAGATTATGGAAGAGATTGTCGCTCTGTTCGACGATGCTTCCGAAGGCGCTGAAGTCGTCGTGGTTGAAGGCCTGGTTCCTACCCGTGACATGCCTTATGCCAACCGCCTTAACAGCGATATGGCCAGAACACTGAACGCCGACATAATTTTGGTTTCAGAACCCGGCAAGGATTCTCTGGAAGATGTTGCAGACAAACTGGAAATTGCCGCCGACAGCTTCGGTGGCATCAAAAACCCCAATGTCATCGGTTATATCCTGAACAAGCTGGACAAAGAGCTGGTTGAACAACTGACTGAAGATCATCAATTCAGACCCTTGCCCGAGTTCTCTCGCAAGAATTTCCTGCCTCTGGGCTACATCAGCTATAACCCTCAACTGAGCTCACATCGTACTCTGGATATTGCCCGCCACCTGGGTTGTGAAGTCATTAACGAAGGTGACATTGCCCAGCGTCGTGTCAATTCCTACACGCTAAGTGCCAGAACTCCCAGCAACATGATTCATCACCTGAAGCCCGGTAATTTGATCATTACTGCCGGCGACCGTGATGACATCGTTCTGGCGACCTCAATGGCAGCCTCCAACGGTGTTCCCTTGCCCGGACTGTTACTCACCAGTGGTATCAGAATGTCCAGCGCTGTCCGGGAACTCTGCACCAAAGCCTTTTCTACAGGCTTGCCGGTCCTGATGACTGAGGATGATTCCTATACGACTGCTACCCGTCTGGACCGCATGAGTGATGAGTTACCTTTGGACGACATGGAACGTATTGAAAAGGTGATGAACACCATTGCCGAGAATCTTAATAACAGTTGGTTCAAGCAGCACTGCGGAAGCCTGACAGAGCGTCGCCTGTCACCTCCAGCATTCCGCTACAGTCTGGTGCAACAGGCAAAAGCCGCACGTAAACGCATCGTTCTGCCAGAGGGCGATGAACCAAGAACCATCCAGGCTGCCATCATCTGTCAGGAGCGTGGCATTGCCGAGTGTATCCTGCTGGGTAACCGTGAAGTCATTGAACAGGTTGCTCGTGATAACGGTTTTGATCTGCCGGAAGGGCTGATTATTATGGACCCCAGGAGTATCAGCCAACGTTACATTGAGCCCATGGTCGAACTGCGCAAGCATAAAGGTCTGAATGCCCCTATGGCAGAAGCTCAGCTGGAAGATACGGTGGTTCTGGGCACCATGATGCTGGCTATGGACGAGGTGGATGGACTGGTTTCCGGCGCCGTCCACACTACTGCCAATACCATCCGCCCGGCTTTTCAGCTGATTAAACCGAAAAAAGACGCCGGAGGACTTGTATCTTCCGTCTTCTTCATGCTGCTGCCCGACCAGGTTCTGGTATACGGCGACTGTGCCGTTAATCCAAACCCTGACGCAGAAGCTCTGGCTAACATTGCCATTCAGAGTGCCGACTCTGCCAAGGCCTTTGGTATTGAGCCACGCATCGCGATGATCAGCTACTCCACAGGCTCTTCAGGTATCGGCGCAGACGTTGAACGTGTTCGCAATGCCACCCAGCTGGTACGCGAGAAGCGCCCGGATCTGGTCGTTGATGGCCCGTTACAATATGACGCAGCGTCTGTAGAATCTGTTGCCAAGAGCAAGGCGCCCGATTCAGACGTTGCTGGTCGTGCAACTGTCTTCGTGTTTCCTGATCTCAATACAGGTAATACCACGTACAAGGCTGTGCAGCGCAGCGCCAACGTCATCAGCGTGGGCCCAATGCTACAGGGCCTGAACAAGCCGGTGAATGACCTGTCCCGCGGCGCTCTGGTGGACGATATTGTCTACACAATTGCTCTCACCGCCATTCAGGCTGCCGCCAAAAAAGCCTGATTCTGCCATTGATCGGGAGAGTCAAAATGTCTCTCCCATCTTATGTTCAGATCCAACATTTCATCTCATCGTCGTATTTTCATTCAGCCTTCGTCATTATTACTCTGGTCAAAACCTTTTGACTCCCGGCAACGCGAAGTAACACATAACTGTCACACTTCTTGCATACCATTTAGATGAATATTCATTCAAGTAAGGAGACAAAATGTCGACATTGGATCATTACGCCCTGGAGAAAATAACGAAAGTAGAGAAATTAACAATGAAACTTCATCTTAATACAGAGTCAACCGTCACTTGCAGCAGCTGCGGACATTCCGAAACTGAAACCATGCCACTGGACGCCTGCGTCTACCTCTATGAATGCAGAAGCTGTAAAAACCTGATGACTCCACAAAGAGGTGACTGCTGTATCTTCTGTTCTCGCGGCACTCACCCCTGCCCGACCAGCCAGAAAGAAAGCAGAAGCTATCGAGTGATCCGCAAGCAAGAGCAAGCAGCTCTGGAATCCTCACACTATGAGAAAAACCAATCAATGGCAGGATGACCTGTCTGCCGACCCAAGAACGAGCCAGTGAAACCGACAACTCATTTCAGAACAGCGTCGGTATACTGGCTTTTAAATATTCATTGGTGTTTGGGATCCGGTATCAGATTTATCTCTACCCGTCTGTTCAGCGCACGCCCCTGCATGGTGCTGTTATCACCAATAGGATTTGAGGCACCCGCACCAGAGTATGTAATGCGGGATCCGGCAACCCCCTGGTACATCAGATAGTCTGCCACACTTCTGGCCCGATCCTCAGAGAGAGGTCGATTAATTTTGTCTCCACCGGTGCTGTCGGTATAGCCAACGACTTCGACCAGGTTCTTATCGAACTCCTTGACGACCTTGGCAACAGAACCCAGAACAGGGTAGAAACTGGACTTGATCGCTGACTTATTGGTATCAAACGTGATGTTAGAGGGCATGATTAACTTGAGGTTATCTCCATCCCGTTGCACCTGAACACCGGTTCCTTCCAGCTCTTTTCTGAGCGCTGCTTCCTGCCTGTCCGTGTAATAACCGTAACCGGCTCCGGCCGCACCACCAATTGCAGCGCCCTCCAGAGCTCCCTCGCCACCACCAATCAAACCACCAATAACAGCACCGGTAACAGCACCAATGCCACCGTATGCGGTGGTTTTGTTGACTTCCTTCTCACCGGTGTAAGGGTTAGTCGTATGACAACCCGCCACGATTGCAGCGACGGCAACGACCAAAGACATTCTTTTTAGCTGCATCATCATGTTCACTTCTCCTAGCCGCGAATAATGCTGTTTTCCCGGATTTCTTCGCCAATACAGGTATCCGGACCATGACCTGTAACCACAGTGGTCACTTCATCCAAAGTGTACAGACGATCACGAATGGACTTCTCTATTGCCTTGAAGTCTCCACCCCAGAGATCCGTTCTACCGATTGAACGACGGAACAGTGTGTCTCCGGCGATCAATAGATTCTCTTTATCAAAGTGAAAACACATGGAACCCGGGGTATGTCCGGGCGTATGCATCGCCACTCCCCCACAACAAGGCAGCTCCTGATCATCATTCAGCCAGTAATCAGGATCTGGAACAGGGTTATAAGGCACACCAAACATACGACACTGTGTTTCGAGATTATCCCAGAGGAATTTATCTTCTTTGTGAAGATGAATAGGGGCACCGGTCTTTTTCTTGATTTCGCCACTGGCCAGGAAATGATCCAAATGAGCATGAGTATGAATCAACGCTACTGATTTTAGTCCGTGAGTCTCCAACTTGGCAAGGATGAGATCAGGATCACCACCAGGGTCGATCACGATGGCTTTTTTGGTGATGGGGTCACCAATGATGGTGCAGTTACACTGCAAAGGCCCCACAGGAAATGTCTCTTTTATCAGTGATGGATTCCGCTCGGTCATGCTAATCGCCCCAAAACTCATGACCGAACATTCTAAAACAGAGTGTGGGTACTGTGCATTATCTGTTTAATCCTTTGACAGAGACACGATAATGCCCCTGTCGCACTCATTCACTCTCAGGGAAGCTTCAATAATACTTTCATTCGTCCACGACCTTGATTCACAGAAACACTCAGCCGCAGGCTGGCGTGAGCACCTCGCACATTCAGTCTGGTCAATGAACTGCCAATTATCAGCCGCCTCATGGCGACATCATCTGGAAACCCGCCAACAATCGGGTAGGGAAAGCAGGGTTCTCTGTCATAAGAATCCTGATCTTCCTCAAAGTCTTCCAGTAAATCGGGCAAATCAAAACGGAGAGCCATGATTAAACCTCCAGAGGCAGCCATCATTGGAAAGTGCCAGGCCAGGAGCTTGAACGAAGATTCCCCCGCACTTTAATACTGACCATCCTGACCGGATAGCACGTGAAATTGTAGACAAACTCCAGAGATGGCATGAATCTTTTTAGAGCCGACTGGAACAAAATAACCAATTACCAAATTTTACAGCCCTGCCCAGTCCTCAAACACTGATTGTGATTTGGGCTTCGCCCTCTAACGGATGGATTCCACAACCTTACCAATCGCTTTGCACAAGGTATCCAGGTCTTTATCTGAAATGATATAAGGTGGCATCACATAAACCAGCTTACCGAAAGGCCTGACCCATACTCCTTGTTCAGGAAAACGGGGTTGAATTTCAGACA
>NZ_JAHHPQ010000502.1:0-2246 GCF_024606245.1 Endozoicomonas sp. SESOKO2 | reverse complement strand
TCTCTGCTACAGCCCCTTTGTTAAATCCTTCAAAGGCTACCACCCGGACTGAGTGGTCCGGGTGACGGGTTTTTAGTGTGGAGGCGATATGCTCTGCCAGAAGCTCCACGGTGCTGTCAGTATCAATCAGGTAGCAGTGATCTTCTGCCAGTGTCAGCTCGAAGTAACCCTGGTCGGAGGTGTAGCCAAAGCGAAGGTGATCCCGCTTGCCTATGGTCACTTTCTCCAGCAGATCTTCACGGGTGGCAATGTAGATATCTTTCCAGGTTTCGGCCCAGTCTGCTTCCAGAGTCGGGTCGCGCTTGCCGTCCAGATAGATATGGATAGGAGAGCGATGTCCGTGTGCAATTCGCTGGCAATCACCGAGATGCTTTTTCAGACCGTGGCTGTAGTGGTAGAAAGCACCGGAAAACTGTTCCGGATAAATGTGCAGTTCAACATCACTGACGTTGTCCGGCAGTTCATCCAGCAGGGTTTTTTCCAGATAGGGGATCAAGGCTTCGGGTGTTATTTCCTGAGTATCGACCAGTAAAATGGCAGGGGCGGGAGCCTTGCATTCGATGACGTCACCGGTACTGGTCTGCATTTTGACAGAAAGGTGTTCCTTATTTTCTGTTTTGACGGCTATTGCCTCGTTAGAAGCCGGTATCAGTAGACGGTGGTCGGCAAGAATGTCCAGAGAGGCCTTGATCTGCTTTTTGACGTGACCAAAGTCAAAGACCATACCTTGTTCATCCAGATCGCCCCGGAGCACGACATCGACCAGCCAGGTTTCCCCTACAACCCCGCGCTCCGGAGAAAGGTAACTGAAATCAAGAGTGGTAAGTTGATTGACGAACAGTGCGGTCATTGGGTTCTGGTTCTACTTTGGTTTGAGAAAAGTGGATGAAGAAAAATAATGAGTTAGTTGGGAATTGTAACTCATTTCTCGAGGCGATTCAGTGTTCAGTCAAATTCTGTGAAATGGTTTGTGTTGGGCCGTTATCGGTGAATTGTTGTGTTGAATTGGCATATTATTCGTAGTTTTCTGAATATTTGAAGACGTTGGAGCCCATTGTGGATCGTACCATCACACAGTCTGATCTTGAGTTTGATGCCCGGCATATCTGGCACCCTTACGGGACAACGCCCAGCCAGTATGAACTGTTTGCTGTTGAAAGTGCCTCAGGGGTCAGGCTTCTCTTGAGTGATGGCCGGGAAGTGATTGATGGAATGTCGTCCTGGTGGAGTATGGTCCATGGCTATAACCATCCGGTTATGAATCAAGCCATTAAGGATCAGGTCGATTCAATGTCCCATGTCATGTTCGGTGGACTGACCCACAAACCCGCCATTGAACTGTCTCGCAGACTGGTTGCCCTTACGCCCGAACCGATCAAAACTGTGTTTTTTGCAGATTCAGGATCTGTCGCCATAGAAGTAGCCATCAAGATGGCTATGCAGTATTGGCAGTGCAAAGGCGAGATTCACAAGAACAAGCTGCTGACATTCAAAGGCGGTTACTTTGGCGATACGACCGGCGGTATGGCTGTGTGTGATCCTGACAATGGTATGCATCATTTGTTTACCGGTATTCTTCCTGAACATCATTTTGTACCCCGGCCCGGCTGTGGCTTTTATGAGATATTGGAAGACCACCACATTGAGACGTTTCGCTCTGAACTGGAGTCCCTGAGTCTTCAGGTGGCTGCGGTTATCATAGAGCCTATCGTTCAGGGGGCTGGCGGTATGCACTTCTACTCCCCCGATTTTCTGAAAAAAGTCAGAGCGCTTTGCGACGAGCATGAAGTCTTGCTGATTCATGATGAGATTGCCACGGGTTTTGGTCGAACCGGGAAAATGTTTGCCTGCGAACACGCTGGTGTGATCCCGGACATCATGTGTGTAGGTAAGGCCCTGACCGGTGGCTATATGACGCTATCCGCTGTGATGTGCACTGAAGAAGTCAGTAAGACTATCTGTGCCTCTGGCCCGATCATGCACGGTCCCACTTTCATGGCTAATCCTCTGGCTTGTGCAGCCGGTGTGGCTAGCATGGATATTTTATCCACAGGTGAGTGGGTCAGTCAGGTGGCCAATATAGAGAAAAAATTATGGGACGGACTTTCTCCCTGTAATGATCTGGAGACGGTGGATAACGTCCGGGTTTTGGGGGCCATCGGTGTGGTTGAGTTGAAAGAGCCGGTAATCATGTCTGAAATTCAACCCCGTTTTCCTGAACAAGGAGTATGGGTCAGGCCTTTCGG
>NZ_JAHHPQ010000501.1:0-3076 GCF_024606245.1 Endozoicomonas sp. SESOKO2 | reverse complement strand
CCTCAATTTTCTGCCGTCCTCGCTACGGGCGCTATTCTCGGTCAGCCTCCTAGTTATACGGAGCATCCTGGGTATTTGTGCTGATTATTTTTGGTTTTATTGGCATCTGTCACGAGTCTCAGCACACGACAACATTGACTGCCAGTCCGCCGGTGGCGGTTTCCTTGTACTTATCCTGCATGTCCAGGCCAGTCTGGTGCATGGTTTCTATCACGCTGTCCAGTGAGACCCGATGCTGGCCGGTACCCTGTAAGGCGAGTCGTGCCGCGTTAATGGCCTTGACTGCACCCATAGTGTTTCGCTCTATGCATGGCACCTGAACCAGACCTCCAACCGGGTCACAGGTCAGCCCAAGGTTATGTTCCATGCCAATTTCTGCTGCATTTTCTATCTGTTCATTAGTACCGCCCAAAACGGCGCAGAGTGCTCCCGCTGCCATAGAGCAGGCTACCCCGATCTCTCCCTGACAGCCGACTTCAGCGGCTGAAATGGAGGCGTTCTTTTTGTACAACATACCGATGGCCGCAGCAGTAGCCAGAAAAGTCTGAATACCCTGATCAGAACTGCCGGGAACAAAGCGATCATAATAAGCCAGAACCGCTGGAATAACTCCCGCAGCACCGTTAGTGGGTGCGGTGACGACCCGACCACCCGCTGCATTCTCTTCATTCACGGCCAGGGCAAAAAGACTCACCCAGTCCATGCTTTGCAGGTCATCCCACTGATCTTTTGGTTTGTTGATCAGGCGTTTGTGTATGTCATTGGCACGACGGTCAACATCCAATCCTCCGGGCAATTTTCCGGTTTGCTCGCAACCGCGCTGGATACATTGATCCATCACCTGCCAGATGGCCATCAGATCCTTGGGAATATTCTGGCTGCGCCCCAGATGTTTTTCGTTTTCAAGTACCAGCTCGGCAATGGATAAACCACTTTTTTTGCCGTGGTCCAGTAGGTCCAGACCCTTTTCAAAAGGGAAAGGAATGGGAGCAGACTGCAGGTTGGTTGATAGATTGGAAGAAGCTTCCTGTTCGTTGAGAACAAAACCGCCACCGACCGAGTAATATTGGTTTTTATAAAGAATCTGCCCATTGGCATCCAGAGCTGTCAGTGACATGCCATTGGGGTGATTGGGCAGGGAGTTTCCAAAATGAAATTGCAGATCAGTGTCGAAATGAAATGAAATGGCCCTGATTCCACCCAGCTCCAGTCGGTTGTTGTCCTTTATATCAGAGACGTATTCGTGCACTTTATCAGGGTTGACTCTATCAGGGTGCTCCCCCATGAGCCCAAGAAGGACGGCAACATCGGTGGCGTGCCCTTCTCCGGTCATGGCCAGAGAGCCGTAGAGGTCGGCCTTTATACGGTGTGCCTGCTCGAAGTGCTGATTTGAGTGGAGTTCATCCAGAAAACGGTTGGCTGCCACCATGGGGCCTACTGTATGTGAAGACGAAGGCCCGATGCCAATTTTAAAAAGGTCGAAAATGCTCAGTCCCATGGTTCGCCCCGCTTGTATTACTATCGGTTAGGCTCCTGACGATACTGGGTTGACAGAAACCAATGTTGTTCTTCGATAAGTCCCGAATCGTATGATTTTAAGAAGTCCAACAGATATTCAGAGTATTGGCAGAGTAGCAAATTTGGATGTTTCACATCAACCCATTTGTTTCCTATTGGAAACAAATGGGTTGATGTGACGAAGGTACAATGGTAGCACTGGAACCCTGAAGGGGTGACAAGACTATAATTTAATCGGCTGGCCAGTGAGCATCAGGTTGCCGCTGTCCAGTTCAGTCAGTGGAAAGGACAGCTACTGTTTTTGACGGTTTCTAAGCTTTAGGGAGGATTGGACGATTTACTAGAGTGAGTGCATCAGTCGTTGGATTACAACGCACCGAAGGCAATTCACTTTGCATGAGGAGTTTTCGATGATTGTCAGGACTTAACTCAGACTCGTTGATTTGCTGTCTTGACAGTGGGTTCACCTTAACATTGATACAAAGAGTAAACATGGATATACCAGGAAAAAAACCATCTTCAATTAACAAAGCGGGTGGTTCTTTAACTGATGAAGACCAGGATGTTGGTAAAACTAAAAGGATTCAAACAAAAAAAATACCTGCTAGCGAAGGCATAGCAGCTTTTGGTATGGATATTAAAAGAAGAAAGATTGACGTAAAGGATCTACCTGATAATTCAAAAAACCAGGATTTGCATATTACACAGAAAAAGTTGACTGAAAAGGGTGTAATGTTCGTCGGTGAAGATTCTCAAAAAACTGGTTTAAAAATTGCCAACCTGATCTTTAGTTCAATGAATGACATAGATAATCCTTTGTACACATGCCCTTCCGGAGGGGAGTCTCCATCAGCAAAAGTCGAAGCTCAAAGAATAAAATCTCGACTTTCTCTGGATGCTTATGATGAACTGGATTACTTTATTGAACTTCACTTGAAAAATAAAAAACTAGATTTAAAAACATCAGTAACAGATGAAGAGCTTGATAATATCCACAAAAAATATGGTGTTGTAATTTTAAATGGGCTGCACCCAGAAAAACATTCTGTTTTAATACTTGGCTGTGGTCATGATCTTGGTGATCATCATTCCGGTCATTCAGGTCATGATACTTTGGATATAATAGCAAGCCTTAAACCTGATGTTTTACTGCAGTGGGGAGACAAAAGGGCAACTGAATTTCTAAGAACACTCAATAAAAAATACGATGAAATAAGAGATGAAGGTCCTTTATGTAACTTTATGAGATTTTCAGATGAGTACTTTTTAGCAGTAAGGGCTTGTTTGGCTCCAAAAGGAAAGCTACGATTGCCGCGTAACTCTGTTGAAGAAAGTAAGATTCCATTAGACTTTGTGAAAGAAGATGATTTGGTGAGACAAACGTTTGGTGCACGTCAATCGTTTACTACATATACCTACCACCCACCCACTGTGTCAGGATTGTTGTCCCCGTTAATAATCAACCAACTAATAAAACAGCGGGGGCGGTAGACAGGTTATAGTGCCTAGCAGCCTGTCGGACTTAAGGCTGTCCTACTGCGGTTGCAATAAATTGGTC
>NZ_JAHHPQ010000500.1:0-1550 GCF_024606245.1 Endozoicomonas sp. SESOKO2 | reverse complement strand
TGATCATGTTGACTATCAGGGTGGCACCTGTCTACCTGGATGATTATGCCATCAATGCTCTCTTCAAACAACTGATAAGCTCGACTCTGATCTCTCAGCTGGGCAATGTATTTCTCAGGAACAGGCTGGCCATTAATAGTCAGCTTCTTGTTCAAATAGCGAATTTCATCACCCGGTATACCAATCACTCGCTTGATGAAATTGATATTCGGATTATCTGGGTCCTTGAACACCATAACATCGCCGCGTTGAGGCTCATTGATGGAAACAATTTTGGTACCAATGACCGGCAGACGAAGTCCGTATTCAAACTTGTTCACCAAAATAAAGTCCCCCACCTGAAGGGTTGGGATCATGGAACCCGAGGGAATTTGAAAGGGCTCAAACAGAAAAGATCGCACTACCAGCACCAGTGTCAAAACCGGAAATATCGACTTGCAGGTTTCAACAATACCGGGTTCTCTCTCCAGTCTGGCCAGGGCTTCCTGATCAGGCTCAGAACCCATACCGGACTTAAAGCTCTCAATAGCCGCCTTTCTTTTAGGCAATAATACCAGCCTGTCGAACAGCGCAACCAGACCTGTAATAAAAACCGCCAGCACCAGAAGCAGTGGAAAATTAATATCCATGGTTATTTGTTCTCAGATACCCGATCTTTTTTCTACCAATATTACTGTTGAAGCGGGAGTTAACAATGCTTCAACGGAATAGTTCGTCATGTTTACGAAAAGCCCGCCGATTTTGACAAGCTACTCAATTAGAACACCTGAAATTTCTCGTCCATAGGTCAATTATTTATCGACTTTTAGTACAGCAAGAAAAGCTTCCTGAGGGATTTCAACTCGACCCACCTGTTTCATTCGCTTCTTACCCGCTTTCTGCTTCTCAAGCAGTTTACGCTTACGAGATGCATCACCACCGTAACATTTTGCAGTTACATTCTTGCGCAGCGCCTTGACAGTGGTTCGTGCACAAATCTGACCACCTACTGCAGCCTGAATGGCGACGTCAAACATCTGGCGAGGGATGATCTCTTTCATCTTTTCAGCCAGCGAACGCCCCCTGGAGACAGCATGATCTCTATGAGCAATAAGAGCCAGTGCGTCGACTTTCTCACCGTTGATCAGAATATCCAGTTTCACCATGTTGGCCATCTCAAAACGATCAAAACTGTAGTCCAAAGACGCAAATCCGCGACTGACAGACTTCAGGCGGTCAAAGAAATCCAGAACCACCTCGTTCATAGGCATATCATAGGTTATTGCTACCTGACTGCCAGTGAACTGCATGTCTTTCTGAACACCCCGACGTTCTACACACAGGGAGATCACATTACCAAGATAATCCTGGGGAACCAGAATATTCGCCTGAACAATAGGCTCCCTGATTTCCTGGATACCGGCAGGATCTGGCAGTTTAGATGGGTTGTCCACCTCAATCAGATCGCCATTTTTCAGCTCAACCTCGTAGATTACTGTCGGCGCAGTGGTAATCAGATCCAGGTTGTATTCACGCTCAAGACGCTCCTGAATAATTTCCATCTGCAGCAT
>NZ_JAHHPQ010000499.1:0-12286 GCF_024606245.1 Endozoicomonas sp. SESOKO2 | reverse complement strand
GTGGGTACTCGCCAGCAGGTATAACTGCAAGCTTATTAACTCAAGCTGAATGATTCCCGGCTCTGCGAGCGCCTGAAGTGATTGAGCCCGAAAGCTAGCTGAAAATGACTTACTTCATCATTGCCGGGAATGTCTGTAAATTGCTCATATCTTCAATCTTTTTCTTTTCTGGCTTCCAGCCGATTATTTCTTCTGTTCCCAAGTCTGATTGAAGCGTCACCGGGTAATCAAGTGCCAACCAGGAAAAGTAGCCATCCCTGAAAAAAAACACTCTCTTGTAACCCCAGAGTGCAGCAAGGTAACTCGCGATCGCTCCCCTCATGTGGTAAGTGCTGTTGCCATAGATGACGATGGGCGTTTTCTTATCCAGAGCACCAGGCATAAACAGCTGTCTGAAGCCAGCCCTGAGATCCAGACTTTGAGACCGCTCAATATGCCCCCATTCCCACTGTTGATATGGCCTCACATCTATAAACAGGGCTCCCAGCTCATGAAGGCGCTTGGCCTGATGGGTATTAATGGTAACCACGTTTTTAATATTGACTGGCGCTTCTTGTGCGGACAAGAAACAAGAGGAAAGGGCCAGAAAGCACGCCGCAAGATAAGAATTCCATTTCATTTTAATACAGGTCCGTTATAAGACTGCTTAATAAAAACTACTTGATAAAAACCACTCAAAAAAAAAGTATGTGGAGCAAGGGCCTGCGTACATTCCAGCCACAGGGTTTGGAGAAACAATGACCTTGGATAGAAACAAAAATACTTATTTCAGAGCTTGGGGCCCCCATACTCAAGGGCCCCTCTGGGTACACTGGAGGTTTAACCTAACCAGTGATGGAGCTTGGCTCTCAATCTGACAGCTGCCTGGGAGTGAATCTGACTGACTCTGGACTCGCTGACGCCCAGAACCTTGCCAATTTCCTTGAGATTCATCTCCTCATCGTAATAGAGCATCAGGACCAGCTTTTCCCGCTCGGGCAACTTCTCTATAGCTTCTACAAGGGCATACTTGAACTTCTCTTCCTGAATATCGGCCGATGGGCCGCGGTCTCCAGAACGGGCCTGCATTCTGGACTCTTCGCTGTCGAACAGTTCTTCAAAACTGAACAGTCGACAACCACGAAGGTCACTGAGAATGGTGTAGAATTCATCCAGATTGACCTCCAGCTCCCGGGCCACTTCGAAGTCTCTGGCGTCTCTTCCCAGGCGGGCTTCAACCTTCTGAATAGCCTCAGTCACTTTGCGACTGTTTCTGTAAACGGATCTTGGTCCCCAGTCACCTTTTCGGATTTCATCCAACATGGCACCACGAATACGGATGCCGGCAAATGTTTCGAAACTGGCACCTTTACTGGCATCGTACTTTGAGGCAGCTTCCAGCAAACCGATCATACCTGATTGAACAAGGTCATCGATCTGAACGCTGGCTGGCATTCTGGCGGCCAGGTGGTTTGCAATTCTTTTTACCAGAGCCTTATGAGTTTCAACCATTTCGGTTTGAATCAGTTTCTGACTCTTTTCCTGATTGGCTTTCGTAGCCTGCACTTCCTGTGCTGTAGCATCCATGCTTATACCCTCTCTTTTATTCTTGTTGGTAAGAAGAATTCGATACGACCCCTTGGCGGTGTAACCGGTATCGCCATTATCTGATGAGCAATACGGGAAATAGCTTTCGAAGCCCGGCAATCCGGATTGACTTGCAGCAGAGCCTGCTGACGGGTGAGCGATTCTGCGACAGCCTTGTCGAATGGAATCGCCCCCAGATAACGGAGAATAATTTCTACTTCATCACTCAAGTAGGATTGCAGTCTTTCAAACTGGTTCGAACCGTACCGACGGTTACTGACGGCATTTACAATCACTCCAAAACGACGAACACCGTATATTCTATAAAGCATACGGATCATCCTCACAGCATCCAGCAGTGACACAACCTCCTGATTGATGACGATAAGAATTTCTCCCGCTGCCTGAATAAGAGCTACATTGTCCGGAGCCAGTCCGGGTGCGGTATCAATGACGAGGGTATCCAGAGTGGGGGCCAGTGACTCCAGGCTTTCTATCATTCGGACAGCATGACCGGTTTCTACGGTCTCCCGCCAGATAGGCTCCCCTTTTGGCGACAACACCTTCAGACCCTGAGGGCCATCCTGAATAAAACTTGAAAAAGAGTCGTTGGCATCGAAGTGAGTCATATCCAGCTTCTTCTCAAGCCCAAGACTTATTCCGACATCAGGAACAGCAAGGTTTCCATCCATTAGAACAACACGTCTACCGTTGTTTGTAAGAGCCAGTGCGAGATTGACTGCAACTAATGTTTTACCTACTCCACCTTTACACCCCGCAACTGCAATAATTTGTTTTGTTGATGAGTTCATGGCTTTCAGCTTCTTTTAAGTGATTACTGCACAAGATCTGGAATCAAAAACGTTTTTTATTTTTTACTGCCTGTACCTTATTAATAACAAGAGCCGTGCCAATTTTTTAAAATGCCTGTTTTTCAGGCATAGCCATATCACTGACGCGGCATTATTTTGACCAGACCTCAACCAAACTCCATAACAAACTGTTTTTATTGATATTTTTTTTAACCAGCCGAATCCCCGACACGTTACTTTTTTGACAGAGTCAAGATCACTCTCAACAAAATAAATCAATCGTCGTTTTATTGAAAAATAAAAAGAAAGTTATTTGACACTGTCATTTTATAGTGACGTATTGCTGTCGCATAAAAATTTATAGAAAAGTAAAAAGTGCTATTTAACTGACTTAATAAAGATTAAAAATGGAAAATTCAAAAAACGACAAAAGAAAGTTAGTTTTAATAAACTGAAAAAAACTTACCCGAACGAAAGAAAGTGCCAAATAAATCAAAGTCACTGATCATTTAACGAACCATAAAAACGACCTTCTTTTAAGTAAAAAAAGAAAGACAGCTATCAAATAAAATTTTCAGGATTTCAAAAAACAAAAACGTTCTCGACTACTTTTTTCAGAAGAAGACGAAACCGTAACAGAGTCGATATGATGACAGGGAAAGTGCAGACAAAAAAAATGGCTATCAGCTCACGCTGACAGCCATTTTTTTGAAACGAGCTGATTAACGCATGGTTTCTTCATAACGATGAAGACCATACTTTCTCATTTTCTCAACCAGAGTTGTTCGGCGAATCTGAAGTTTGTCAGCCGCTCTGGCCACAACGCTGTTGCAGTCACTCAAAGCTTGCTGAATCAGACTTTTTTCCAGCCGGGTCAAAAATTCCTTTAGATTCAGCCCGCCCACAGGAAGGATCGCTAAATCATCGACTTTTCCAGGCCCTGCAGGTTGAATACTGTCCGGGAACAACTCGGCAACACCGTCATCATCAGAAATAGCTTCCATATGACGAAAATTCTGCGGCAAATCCTGAACACCTACGACACCGTATGGGTACATGATCGCCAGTCTTTCCAACAAATTGGACATTTCCCTGACGTTACCTGGCCAGTCATGACGGCACAGCGATAAAATGGCAGCAGAACTAAGACGAATGGAGCCACGACTCTGTTTTTCCATTGCGCTAACCAACTCATTGAGGATCAGAGGAATATCTTCCGGACGATCCCTTAGCGCCGGCATTTCAATGGGAAATACGTTCAACCGGTAGTACAGGTCTTCCCTGAACTCACCAGACTCAATCATTTCAGAAAGGTTTTTATGGGTAGCCGCTATGATTCTGACATCCACGGAAATCTGCTCGGAACCACCTACTCTTTCAATAGTGCGTTCCTGTAGAACCCTGAGCAACTTAACCTGCATGTGCAGCGGCATGTCACCAATTTCGTCAAGAAACAGTGTGCCCCCCTGTGCCAGTTCAAACCGTCCTTTTCTTGAGCTTACCGCACCGGTAAAAGAACCTTTCTCATGGCCAAACAGTTCACTTTCCAGCAATTCATTAGGAATGGCACCACAGTTTACCGGCACAAAAGGCATATCCCGACGATGGGAGTGGTCGTGCAGATTTCTGGCCACCAGTTCTTTGCCAGTTCCTGACTCACCGGTCACCATAACATTGACGTCACGGTTGGCCACCTGCGCCATGGAAGCACGAACTTTACGGACTTTGTCACTTTTACCCACCAGCCCACGGAACAGTTCTACCTGCTGGTTCATGCCGGTCTGATGAAGTTGACGCCATTGCTCGCGATACACCTGACCGTAATGCAGGCAAGAGAGTAACTGCGAACGATTGCAGGGCCAGTCAATGCGGGCAATAATCTGTCTGCGTAGAGAAGATTGAAGGTTTTCAGGAATCGGGTCGGCTATGCGAATGACGGGAACCCCGCCACTCCAGTTCTGTATGCGGGCGATCATCCCCTGCATTGAACTTTCTGCCTGGAGAAAGTCTCCAAGAAAAAGCGCACAGAAACCATTTTTGTCGGATTCCCTGATAGCATCTTCCCAGTAGGCGGAACTGACCGCTCTGGTACGATACCCCATAAACTCAATAATGGTACCTAGATCATGTCGGCGCTGCTGAGAGTCTTCTATGATCAATACCTGATCTGCTGCATCCATTGTAACGACTTTCCTTGTCATCAACGCAATGAAAATAAACAGCCTTGAAATAATATGAATCGCAATAAGCAAACTCTTATTAATTCATTTAAGGTCTAAAATTCTATTTCGTCAAATTTCTTCGTCACTTTAATTCATTTTTCGTTTTTTTTACAAAATATGACGTGAAATAGCCCTATTCATGGATCGTTTGCTGGAATAAACAGAGCATTCTATCCATCAAAAGCTGATCTCTCTGATTTTACCGCACTTTCTATGGCACCTTCTGTGACAAATTGTTGGTTTTCAGGCACTGAAGCCGAAAAGATTAACGGGAATTCCTTTTATCTATCCATAACCGAAACACTACCCCCGCCTGCTCCGAAACCCTACCGACTGCTATGCTCACACTTTTACCTTTTCCCGTCAGGACTTTATGCACTCACTGAATCCCGACCTCATTGACCTGTTCAGAGCCAAAACTGCCCAGCGAGGAGTTGATTACTTTCGTCGAAATAAGGTTATTTCACTGGAATTAGATGATGAGACAGGCATTCTAAGTGGGCAAGTCAAAGGTTCAGAAGGCAGGGTCTATCTGGTCGATATTGAGCTGAACCCTTATCCGGATGATCCTGCTGAAGATGCTGTATCAGGTACCTGCACCTGCCCCATACAGTTCAACTGCAAACATGTCTGTGCCCTAACGCTCAGGGCAGAAAAGCATTTTGGGCGCGGATCGAATTAATGCATTGCCGGGTGAAGAAAACCGGGACAATACTGAGTCAGAGGTCGACGAAATGTTCACTGATCTGGCTCAATCGTGCATTCCCGAAAAAGGCGCTCAGGCACTACCCTGCCGGATGCCCCACCACTGGATAACAAAGGTGTGGAAGAAGCTTGACTGTCGGCAGTTGTTATAGCTTCCGGAACAGCGCCATTTACGGCACCATCAAAAAGGCCCTGCAAAACAGGGCCAAGTTCATACACAAAGGAACTGACTGGGGATCAGAACACGTATTGCAGGCGGCTTACGATAGCGCTTCCCTTATCATTTTCAATGTTTTCATTGGTTTTGCCTTGAACATAGTTCAGGCTGGCACGGATATTCTTGGTCGCAAAGTAGTTCACGCCCAAAGTAGTGGTTTTCAGCTCAAGATCATCACTCACACTATCCTGGTCGATAGTAGCCTGAGTGTAACGTGCGAACACTTCCCACTGACCACCGGTTGGCTTACCAAAAGCACCTTCTTTATAAGTGCGCTTGCCACCATCCAGCATGTAAGAAATCTGTCCATAGTAGCCGGAAACTTTAGCGTCGCTGTTAGCGTTTTTAGACTTCATGTCTCTCACTGCATATTCACCCTGAAGCTGGAGTGATTGGAACTGCCCCGCCAACTCCAGAACATACTCAGAATCTTTATCAACGTTTGCGACCGTTACAGTCCTGTCTGCACCTTTTTTAGCGCCTAAGGAGGACTCTAACTCAACATCAGAACCACCATCCGGATTCTTGTTGTAATAGTTCAGACCCAGATGAAGCAGCATGTCATCATTCATGATGGGGGCATAGGTAGCACGCAAGACATAACTGGCAGTCCGTTCTACTTCTGGCTTATCTTCTTCCGCCTGTCCATCATGATGAATACCAAACACGGCGGTATAGTTATCACCACCGGTTGCTACCTGAATACCGTAGTCATTACCTTCATCGCCTTGCAGGAAGTCATACATCATGGGACGCTCAATGGCCATAATCCAGGAAGAGCTGACAGTATTTTCCAGTCCATAGTCACGACCCCAGCGACCCAAAGTCACTTCGACAGGTTTGAAGCCAACATAACTGATTTTGGCATCATCCAGTTCAATTGAATCGTCGCTTTTGGTTTTCAACTTGAGCTTGTATTTCCAATCACTGTACGCCTTACCACTGAAACCAATCTCGGCACGGCGAATATAGCCTTTACGGGCTTCAGCATCATTACCACTGTCTGCAACATAAAGATCATCGAGGCTTGCATAGTCCCACTGTAACTTGCCGCTCACCTTGAAAGAAAAAGCGCCGTCTTCTGTTTTCAGCGCAAGACCACCATTCTTGGTGCTGACGATTATATCTTCACCTTCTGTCTTGACGACACCAGCATGGGCAGAAGAGAGGGTCAGGCCCGCAACAACAGCGGCTACCGCCACAGAAACAGGTTTACGTTTCATTAAAAACTCCATTTATACTGTGTTTTAGTATTTATTCATTCGTTCTAAGGAACGGTGTGTCGGCATTTTTTATCATTTACAACCCGAGAGTCCTTGCCGCCTCGCCAGACTTCAAAGCATGGCTGCAAGACCCTCATGGCTGTTTTTTTATTAACTGCGGGTGAGTATATTGGGCTGAAAATATTTCTTGGAGGTGACAAAAAAAAGAAGGTTTTATGACGCTATAATTCATTCCAATAAAACGCTGGCACCACTATTTAAGAGTCTGAAACGACTCTTAAATATTTCAGAGTGCACTTGCAGCCACAAGATACATTGAGACCAAAAGGGCAAATCCCGGCAGGTTATTAATGGAGTTTGCTTTACTGATAAGGCCTTGCCTGACGCTAGCTACACTGCCTATATTGACAGTCAGGGTCGATTTCCATTGCCTCGGACTGGCATTATCGGGTAGTGCCTCGAACAGATAAACGTCGCCATTCCGGTATTCGGGTTTGAGAATCACCAGACTCTCGCCTGCATGCTGACATAACCAGCTATCAACAATGGTTCCTTTATCATTCAGCAGACTGACCTTGCTGTTGGGCGCTTCACAAAGTACGACCAGCGGGTGATTGTCTGTTTCAGAAATATGTTTGGTTTGAGTCTGGTTGTGGCCGATCGACCACACTAACTCAATGGGTCGTGGCAGTGAATAATCATACCCGCCTGAAGTCCTTACAATGACTGTTTCGCTAAACACTTCGGCATCAGCGTCAATGTAATCATAGGTCTCAGAAACAGTAGCAGGAACAGGAACAGGAGTCGCTTCAGGAACATCAGTCGTTCCATGACAAGGGCCGGTTGCAGGACAAATATTTGACTTGGGATCAAATGGTCCACGGCAGTTGGGATCGGGGTCACCAGGTAGTTTACAGAAGTGAACCCTGATGCGCATATTATGTTTAAGGCAATTTCCACCTTCACTGCGCTCGATTGAAGTCTCCGAGCCATCGGATGTGGATATCAAATAGTAATCTTTACCCCCTTCCGGGATAATTTTATTAAGACGTTTAGGAAAAGTCAGTGACATATGATCAACAATCCCTGGATTATCGCATCGATAAAGACCTGCATTAGGCTCATACTTTTTATCTATCCGACAGTTATCGTAGCTCGTTTTGTTGTGGGATATCCATAAATTTTCGAAGGTTGCATAGTATTGTCGATCTTTAAATCGTTTCCTTACAACAAGTTTAAGACTTGGGCAAATAATCTTTATCTCTGAATTTGGAGTCATGTATAGGGTTGTATTCACCTCGTGCGAAAATAAATCCGGTTCCCAAAAAATGCTTTCGTAATGAACACGCCCATAGCACACTGGCGACAGTTGCAATAACAATGCGAATCCGAATAAAACAGACTTCATGTTCTTTTCTCCAGTACAGCTCAGGAACAAAAATAGCAGAAATTTCTGCCTATCCATGTCTTTTTTCTTTTCGCTAAAAGTTCACGATTTAACCGAACCTTTGGTGCACTAAAGGAGCGGCTATTGGAGGTTTTAGATTATTTAGCGAGAATTGCTCACTTACGGCAATCCAAATGCCGCTACTACAGAACAATCATGCCTCAATAAACGTCGATTATCGCTCAAACCTCTGTTTGGCAATATTCATGCAATTACCGGGGCGCGCCAGCCAATGTAATGCTATACAGTTGTGTGTTTAAAAAAGTCAGGTGACTGTTATGCTCCATTTGTCTTTCCGCGTTTCCTGGAGAAAGTCCGTTGTAGTCAACTTACTGGGACTCGCCATACTACTCCAGCTGGTTGAGGCTCATGCAAATATTCACAACCCTTCAATATTTTGGATGACTGAAGCATTTTCAAAAAATGTGAATAAAAGCTTATCCCTAAAGTATGAATCAATAGTCTATTTTGTTTGTTATAATAGTGTCATTTATCTAAAGCCGAGTGAGATTCATAAAAATCCCAGCGAGCTATATGACAACCTGTGGCAAGTCGATAGAGCTGACTACGACCAATGTAAAGTGGATATCAGCAAGTCTACAAGTTTACTTTTAAAAAAATGCAAAGATCCGTTTCAAATATCCACACACAGGGCAATCTTTAGAGATTATGCTGCCGGTAATCTTCCAGTCTATAAAAAAGGTCATTCCTACTATTTTATATCCACAGCGAATGGTGCCAAGTCTTCACTCGATGACCTTGATGGCGGTCATTGCCGATCTCATAACATGCGACTTGCGGTGTATGTTTGTAAAGTCAATGATCCCGAATGCAGTGATAAAAAGCCTGAAACAACGACCTATCCTGAAACAACAACTTATCCTGAAACAACAACTTATCCTGAAAAAAGGATTTATACCGGGAAAGGGAATCACAGTGAAACAGTGAATTACACCGAGACAACGACTTACCCTGTTACAACAACTTATCCAGCAACTGTTCCAACAGTTCATAGTCGTTCAATTAAACAACCTTTTCAACTCGTCTGGAATGTTCGCCATAACGAGAATCAGAACCTGCAAATTAACAAGGACTCAGAATTTCCGATCGTTGCGCTTTGCAAAACTAACAGTGTCATTAACCGGCTGGGCGACGAAGGTGAAACTCTCAATAGCTGGCTATGTCAGAGTGGGGATCAGCACTTGGTCATTCTAAGACCAAAATATAATAATGGTGATGTTTATATCTTTGAAGCATTTCCCGAGGAAGGAAGCTCGCTGGTATGGAAATCGTCCCTGACCGTGAATATAGCAAGTGCGAATAACCTTGAGTATCTTGCAAGTGAGGCAACCCCATCTCCCCGCTCGCCAGCACTTGCTTTTCTGATTTCATTGTATCTCTTTACTACAAGCGTGTGGTGAAGGCTATTTGAGTCTGTTCAGGTCACGGCCCCTTGCACTTCTCATCCATCAGCCGCAAGTTCGTCTGCAAATGATCGGGCAGGGGACGATTCTTAAGCCTGTCAGTGTATGCTTGCAGCAATAAAATACATTGAGGCCAAAAGAGCAAATCCAGGCAGGTGATAGAGGGAGTCTGCGTTACTGATAAAGCGTTGCCTGACGCTACCCACATTGTCTACATTGACAGTCAGGACCGATTTCCATGGCCTCACGCTGCCATACCCGGGTAATGCCTCAAACAGATAAACGTCACCACTGCGATATTCGGGTTTGAGAATCACCAGACGCTCGCCTGCATGCTGGCATAACCAGCTATCAACAATGGTTCCCCTGTCGTTCAGCAAACTGACCTTACTGTTGGTCTCTTCACAAAGCGCCACCAACGAATGATTCGCTGCTTCAGAAATATGTTCGGTTTGAGACTGGTTGTAGCCAATCACCCACACTAACTCAACAGGTCGTGGCAATGGATGATTATACCCGGCTGAAGTCGTTTCAGTCGCCCTTGCATTAACCGTTTCAGCCATTGTTGTGGTAAACGTTTCGGTATCAGAGTCAGTGTCATTATAGATTTCGGAAATATTGGTAGGAGCAGGAGTCGTTACAGGAGCAAGAGTCGTCACGGGAGCATGAGTCGTTAAATGATAAGGTTCAGCAACAGGATCGGTTGCAGGACAAATATTTGATTTGGGATCAAGTATTCTACGGCAGTTGGGATCAAGGCTATCAGACATTTTTGCTTCACAGACATGAATCCTGACACGCATATTACGTGTATGGCAACGCCCACCTTCACTACGGTGGATTGAAGACTCAGTGCCATCAGATGTGGATATCAAATAGTAATCTTTTCCCCCTTCAAATAAAGTCGGAGTGCTAGGAGGTGCGCTAGAACGACTACGAAAGATCAGTGGAATTTTATTCAATTTTGTAGGATCAGGGCATAGGTAAAGGACTGCTTTAGGATCATACTTTTTATCTATCCGACAATTATCATAGCTCGTTTTATTGAAGGCCAACCATACATTTTCGTACGTTGTAGAGACTTGTCGATCTTTGCCCCGATGCTTTACAACAATGTCAATGCTCGGACAGATAACATTTATCTTTGCATTTAGCCTTACATACAGGGTTGTATTCACCTCATGCGAAAACAAATCCGGATCCCAAAAAATGCTTTCGTATTCATCAATCGCATAACACACTGGCAAAAGATGGAATAACAGTGCGAGTCCAAATAAAACAGGCTTCATATTTTTTCTCCATTACAGCTCAGAAACAAAAGTAGCAGAAATTCCTGCCTACCCATGTCTTTTGTCTTTTCACTAAAAGTTCACGACTTAACCGAATCTTTAGTGCTCTGAAAGTCTGCTATTTTACCGTGGCACACAAGCCAATGTGATGCTATAGAGTCGGGTGTTTAAAAAAATGCTCAGGTGGCTCTTATGTTCCATATATCTTTCTATGTGTCGTGGAGAAAATGTATGAAAGTCAACTTAGTCGGTCTCGTCTTGCTACTCCATCTGGCTAAAGCTCAAGCAGGCCACAACCCTTCAATCATGTGGACTATTGATGCATTTTCAAAAAATGTGAATGAAAGCTTATCCGTACTGCCTCGATCAGTGACATATTTTGTTTGTGGTAATGTTGCCATTTATCTAAAGCCCAGCGAGCACTTTAAAAATCCTGACGAAATGTATGATAACCTTTGGCAAGTCGATAAAGCCGACTATGAACAATGTAAAGTAAATATCACCAAGTCTTCAAGTTTGCTTTTGAGAAAATGCGATACACCTGCTCTTATTCGTTTCCACAGGGTACTATTTACTGAATACGGTGCTGTCGATTCGAGAGTCTATTTGCCAGGTCATTCCTACTATTTTATATCCACAGCAAATGGTACTAAATCTTCACTCGATAACCGTGAAGGCGGTCATTGCCGATCCCATAACATGCGACTTATGGTGTATGTCGAACCCATTAAAGAATCTGAAACAACGACTTATCCTGAAACAACGGCTTATTCTGAAACAACGGCTTATTCTGAGACAGGGAATGACACTGAGACAACGACTTACCCTGTGATAACAACTTATCCAACAACTGCCCCAACAGATTTTAGTGATTCAATTAAACAACCCTTTCAACTCGTCTGGAATGTTCGCCATAACGAGAATCAGAATCTGCAAATTAACAAGGAATCAGCGTTTCCCATTGTTGCACTTTGCGAGACTAACAGTGTTATTAACCAGTTGGGCGATGAAGGTGAAATCATCAATAGCTGGCTATGTCAGAGTGGGGATCAGCATTTGGTTATTCTGCGACCAAGATATAATAATGGTGATGTTTATATCTTTGAAGCATTTCCCGAGGAAGGAAGCTCTCTGGTATGGAAGTCGTCCCTGACCGTGAATATAGCAAGTGCGAACAACCTCGAGTATCTTGCCAGTGAGGCAAGCCCTCCCCCCAATTCGCCAGCATTCGCTTTTCTGATTTCATTGTACCTCTTTACTGCAGCCGCATGGTGAACGCTACACGCTTTTAGTAAAATCGATACTTGATGATCGATCCTTAAGAAGGGCTAGCAGCCTGTCGGACTTAAGCGTCCGTAGCGAGGATTGCAAGAAATTGAGG
>NZ_JAHHPQ010000498.1:0-1105 GCF_024606245.1 Endozoicomonas sp. SESOKO2 | reverse complement strand
ATGGAAGCGCAAAACATTCTGGACACTCAGGATGATCCGACTCTGTCAGTGGTCGACGTAGCAGACCGCTCGGGCCAGAGCGTGTCCTTCATCTATGCCGAAGTCGAACGGGGAAACATTGAGTACTACGACTTTGGCAATGGCAGAAGGTGGATCAAATTCAGTGAAAAGCAGTTGGCGGACTACTTTGAAAGCCGCCGCAGGAAGAGGAATTCAGCATGGGCAGACGCCGTACAAAACCGTGGAAGAGGGTCAAGACAGACGCCGGATGGCGGATTAAGTACGACTACAAAGACCAGCGGCTCGGTATCTCGCGGACTCGGGAAACTTTTAACACAAACGAAGAGGCGGAAGACTTCCACGAAAGGCTGATTGCCAACGCCAAGAAAGTATCAAGGGGGGAGAAGCCAGAACGTTTCTTCGGTGAAGCCATGATGGAGTATCTGACGCTGGAGTCCCCGAGCAAAACCAGCCATGGTGACGATTTAAGCAACGCCGCCATGCTTCGTATTCCCTTTGAGTTTCGGAACAAATTCTGGCGACTGGAAGACCTGGCTCTGAACGACTCAGAGACAGGCATAGTCGTTGGCTTGGAACTCTATTTCAAAGATCAACTGAAGATTACAAAACGATCCTACCTGAACAAAGAACTCTATCAACTGCGCAAAGAGAGAGGTGGATCAGTCTGGTATCACCAGCCCCACCCGGCAAGCGAAGAAATCCCACAGCCACGATACCCAGTCACAGACCCTGCTCTGCGGAAACGACTGAATCAGGCAAAGGGCAGGGGGCCGGTCAGGAAAGACACACTGCGACTCAGGCAGACCCTGGCTTCAACCATTCTTTCCTACGTCTACCGCAAGCTGCGATGGATTGATATGAACCTGGCCGACTTCATCGACCGCATCGAGCCGGGCAAATCGCGCATTGATTACCTGACCTCTGAACAGTTTTTCTGCCTGATCGAAAAGGCAGAGGAACTCTATGGCAGTGAGATGGTTCGGCTGATAAAAGGGGCTGCCTGGATCGGCTGGCGACGCAGTAACCTGATCGGCCTGACCTGGGACCGGGTGTTCTGGCCGGAAAAAGTCATAGACCCTATCAC
>NZ_JAHHPQ010000497.1:0-1158 GCF_024606245.1 Endozoicomonas sp. SESOKO2 | reverse complement strand
GCCCAATGGCATGGCCAGCCCGCCCAGTTCAGTGATTTTTTCAATGCCGGTGTGGAAGGCATATTGACCGGATCGGTCACGATCAACACCATAGCGTTCCAGCCAGTGCTGGAAAGGTGTGAGCATTCTGTGCGTGTAATCGCCTCGGTTGGTCAGATCCAGAAGATAGAGGAACGACATGTTTGAGAGAGACAACGCGGCAGTCTGCGAGACAGTATGGGTCGCCAGTAGCGGTTTGTAGCTGGAGAAGTACCAGGTGACAGCCTGTGCCAGGAAGGCTGAAGGTTTGACCCAGTAATCATTGAGCTGCTGCTCCACCGCTGCGGCATGAGCCTGCATCAATGTGCCATGGATAGCCTTGATCAGTTCTGATTCAGATAGTCCAGCTGCATTGGCATAAGGTGTCAGAGTATCCTGAACATTGGCCAGAAACGCTGCCGTTCTGCGGCCGTTTTCAAAGGCAATATCGTCAAGAACATAGTTGGCAATGACCGCAGCGGCATACTCTTTCATGCCGGCAACAGACGCCTTCATACCCGCCGGGCCAGTAGCGGTGATGGTCACGGGAGTAAAGGCGCTCTGCATGAATTCCTCAGTACCCTTGTCGGACAGCATTTGAACAACCTTCTTGAAGTGAGGCAGATTGACGCCGTGTTTGTAGTCAAGGAAATGTTCAAACTCGTCCACTGTCTGATAACCGTCGACACCTCTGGCGGCTTTCATGTAGTTCTCAAGTTCAGTCTTGCTGATCAGACCTTCACGCAGCAGAGCCAAGACCTTGTTACCATTAGCAGAATGGGTAGAGAAATATTCCGAGAAGCCTTTCAGATCCCCTGATTCATGCTCGACGAAGTGAATGGCTCTTTTGCCCATACCGCGTATTTCATCGTCGTATTGTTGAGCCCCGGTTTTCATCTCATTCCTGGCCCCGTCTGCCAGAGCCTGGACTTGTTTAATGATATTCTGAGGCTGATCTTCCAAAGGCACGACAGGGGAGGAGAGCGGGAAGCTCATCATCAGGCTTTTGAAGACTTCCACAATCCGGCTGGCCTGATTAAATGTCAGGTCGTCCCCGACCAGTGCCTGCAAGCGAATCGGTGCATATTCATCGTCAAAATCGAAAGTTGTCAGGCAGGGTATTGTCTTACCGCTGCTGAA
>NZ_JAHHPQ010000496.1:0-3150 GCF_024606245.1 Endozoicomonas sp. SESOKO2 | reverse complement strand
GATCTTCTTATCCTTAATAGAATTAAAAAACGCTCAAATCCCTAAAAAAACGACTTTTGGAGCGAGTGTACAAATATAATTCAGATCGAAATTTACAGTAAATTGAAATTACCTCTTGCCGCAAAAAATCCACTGTCATAATCTAGCAACTGAGTCGTCATTTTTAAGGGGCGATAAAGTGATCCCGTTTCGAGTAAATGAGATCCAAACGAAGAGGAATAGTCATGCTGGAGGGGTGCAAAACGGCCAGAGAACGTTGGGGTGGCGTATCAGAAATCATTGACCGCTGGCTAAACGAGCGGCAGGCTCTGATCGTTCTCTACTGCTCAATCAATGGAGTGAATCAATTTCACGATGATAAAAGGCCTGTTGCAAATAAACTGAAAGAAATGTGCCAGATTCTGGTTGATTATGTTTCAGCTGGTCATTTCGAAGTCTACGAACAACTGATTCAGGAAGGTATTGATTTTAATGATGGGGGAGTAGAAATGGCTCACTCTATTCTGCCCGAACTGGAAAAAAATACGCAGGTTTGTCTGGATTTTAACGACGGTTGTGAGTCCCTTAGTAGTGTGTCTATGCTGCAGGCTCACCTGTCCGAGCTAGGTGAAGCTTTGGAAGAACGTTTTTCTCTGGAAGACCGGATGATTGAAGTGCTTCACGAATCTCACAGAGAATTGCTCTCCCAGCATTAGTAATGCGGGTAGATAGTCTGAATATCTTCCAGCACGCAGTATGAAGGAAACCGCTCAGTCAATGATGGGGATGTTTACTTCTGTTTCTCCTCATTGACCTGTGAGTCTTTTTTCACACTCAAAAGCTCAACTTTAAAAATCAGTACCTCATTAGGTCTGATTCTCTCGGGAATACCTCCGGGACCATAAGCGAGGTCCGAAGGGATATAAAGTTCCCAAATGGAGCCTTCTTGCATCTGCTTCAGACCTTCAGTCCAGCCTTTGATGACCTGATTCAGTTTGAACGTCACCGGTTGGTTTATGCTGTATGAACTGTCAAAGACCTTGCCATCAACAAGACGTCCTTCGTAATGGACAGTCACTTCACTGTTTTCTTGTGGTTTAATACCTTGACCGCTTTTAATCACTTTGTATTGAAGGCCACTTTTCAGTGTCTTTATGCCTGACTTTTTAGAGTTATCTTTCAGGAAAGCCTGACCTTTTTCAAGGTTCTTTTTTGCTTCTTCTGCCAGTTGTTCCTGACGTTTTTTCTCTTGATCCTTTCGGGCTTTTTCGATCAGCTTGAACATTTCCTGCTTGTCAAAAGCCAAAGGTTTGTTCTCCAGAGTATCCTTGATTCCCTGAGACAATGCGTCTGAGTTAATGCCCTCGAACTGCTTGAGTTGCTCGGCCAAAATTGCACCCAGACTGTAGCTGAGTTTGTCTGACTCTTTCTCCAGGGCAGCAACTGATTGCATGGAACAGGACATCAGGGCGATGCTAGCAAGTGCTTTTAGTCTCATGAAGTCTCTCTATTTATTGCGAAAATGCAGCTCTTCCTGAATTTGCAGTGATTGTTTTCATGTTCCAACCAGGCTGCATTTCCGGCTCATGACTGTTTGTGTTAGCTCGACAAAGAAAGGAGCAAATTTTTCTTAGTACAAAAGTTCCTCCATCTTTGTGCAAGCGTCAAGAGATAGCAAGTGCTATGGAACATTGGTTATACAAAAATGCCTTAAATACAAGGGTTAAATGACTCTCATAAAAAAATAAAACGAGAGGCGGCAAGTTTTTTTTGAAGGAAAAAAATCATTTTATATAAAAAAATGTATAAAAAAATTTGCAGTCGCGTGATAAGCACTCTATTTTCTAATTAAAACTGGATATAAATTATTCAGCTTTTATATAGAGGTACTTCTAAAGGCAATGACGAGGGATGACCAAATGCCTGTAGCCAAAAAGAAACCAGCCGCTAAAAAGGCTGTTAAAAAACCAGCGGCTAAAAAGCCAGTTGAAAAAAAACCGGCAGCTAAAAAAGCAGCAGCCAAAAAGCCTGCAGCTAAAAAAGCAGCCGCCAAAAAGCCTGCAGTTAAAAAAACTGCAGCGAAGAAGACTACCCGCAAGGTAGATCCGGTTAAGAAGCTGGAAAAAGAAATTGAAGCGCTTAAGAAAAAACTGGATAAGGCTAAAGAGTCTTTGAAGAAAGCAAAGACCAAGGCTAAGGCCGATGCCAAGAAAAAAGCGCCCGCCAAGAAAAAGGCGCCTGCTCGTAAGGCGGCTGCCAAAAAGACGGTAGCTAAGAAAAAGGCGCCTGCTCGTAAAGCAGCTGCCAATAAGGCGGTAGTGAAGAAAAAAGCGCCAGTTCGCAAGGCCGCTGCCAAAAAGGCTCCAGCCAGGAAGAAAGCGACAGCCAAGAGAAAAGACAAGCGTTAATCTCTTAAGCAGTATCCGCAGGAGAGGAAAGCCTCTCCTGCAATAAAACCAAATAATCCGTATCCCTCTCGCCAGCTATCAGCGAGTACTTCTTTGTGGCAATGATTACGTTGCCACATTTTTGGAAGTAGCCTGCCCTGGGTTTTGATCTCGAATGTCTTGATCAGCCTGCCAGATATTAACTTCTTGTAGTATGTCGATCTTTGAATCCACAGTGGGTTCATATTCCCGTAGGAATGCCAGTGAAACAGCGTTTATAATGCGCGCCATGATTAATTTGAACTCAGTCAGTTTATTGCGCTCTGGCAAGGTTTTGCTGGAAGAAACCAGCGCAACAATTCATCACGGCCAGCATGTTGGACTGGTGGGCGCCAATGGGTGTGGCAAGTCGAGTCTGCTGGCCCTGATTATGGGTAACCTGCAACCGGACAAGGGCGATGTCGGCATCGATGCGGGTCGGGGGATTGCTCATATGGCCCAGGAGGTTTTGGCTCTGGACCAGAAAGCCGTCGATTATGTGCTGGACGGTGATGAAACACTTCGGGAAATAGAAAAATCCATCAAGTGTGCCGAACAAGAACAAGAGCATGGCAGGCTTGCTGAACTTCACGAAAAGCTGCTTCAGGCAGATGGCTACACAGCACGTTCCCGTGCCGAACAAATGCTCCATGGTCTTGGATTTTCCCATGAAAAAATCGACTGTAGCGTAAAAGATTTCTCCGGTGGCTGGAGAATGAGATTGAATCTGGCAAGAACTCTCATG
>NZ_JAHHPQ010000495.1:0-2738 GCF_024606245.1 Endozoicomonas sp. SESOKO2 | reverse complement strand
CATTCATACTGAGGCCTTATCCTGATGTGCAGTTATAAGACCATAGACGTATTAAAAAGAAAACATATATAAACTACAGGTCAATATTTTCAGGAGGTTTCATGATTTTTCCCTGTGAATGGTTGGCTTCGCCTGCCATGAACTACCCCTGCTACTCCTTATCTCTGAGTTGTCTCCACAACTACTAGACAAAGGAAGTAGCATGAGCAAATTTGAAAAGTTAACGCATGTCATCTGGCATTGCCAATACCGTATGGTTTGGGAATACAACACTGTCGTGGGCACGGCGGTCAATTCCAAGGTTCCCCTTTTCCTGCTCCCCAGCCAGATTATTGAGTACGATATTGAAAGTACAGGCGGCAGAAGGCCATCTTGCGCTCTAAGGGTAGACATTAAGCTCAAAAAAGATTCATTTCCGGCGGCAGAACTCACCTTGAACAGCCAAAATAAATAAGGCGATGAAAAGTGGAACCAGTCTGTTTGGTAATGTCATTTTATCCCTTATGGTAAGTCTCTGCACTCACATACAAGGAAGCTCCTCGACTTCTGGGCAGATAATGCGAAACGTGAACACCCTGCACAAGATGTTTGTTCAGGGCGTACAAGATTAGATCTTTGTGCTGTGGGTGAGGCTTAATGTCTACTCTAAGATCTTGCGCTTGCTCTCATCCGGTTTGGTGGGGGTCATCCCACCGCATGGGTTTGGGTTGGTAGGTTCCTGATGACAGTTGCTGCCGAATCTTCGGCCAGTGCTGGTTTAGCAGGATAATCTGCAGTTGGCAGCATAGCCACTTGTTAGGTGATTTCAACCAGGGGAGTAGATATAGGTTGTGCAAAAGTGACGTGAACCAAAATTATTTCTCTTTGAAGAGCCATCTTTTATAAAGTCTAATGGAATTTTACTTTCATCAAGCACGTGGCTTGGTAGTCGTAATTTTCCATTTTCAACCAAGCATGACCTTACTGCCGAGAAATAATCATCCGAGTAATTCATAAATGAACACAAAGGTCCTTCATCAACAATTTCATCATATTTATTTAATATACTGAGATATTCAATTGCTCTTTTGTCTCCCCACTGTAATAAAACATCAGGTTTGATACTTGCCCGAATATCCAAAGTATCTATGTTTGAATGATCACAATAATCATTATTATGACCACAACCAAGCATTAAAGTAGAATGCTTGTCTGGATTCAATCCATTCAGAATCACAACACCATAGTTTTCAAAGGTGCTATTAAGCTCTTCATCGGAAACGAAAGTCTTTGTATCCAGCTTTTTTCCATTAGAATGAAGAGTAATGAAAAGATCTAATTCATCATAAGATTCCAGAAAGTTATTAACTTTTATCCTTTTAGCTTCATCACTGGCTGTTGGAGTGTTTCCTCCCGATAAGAATGTATATAAAGGATTACTTGGGTTATTCATCGCCTTGAAAATTAAATTTGCAACTTTCAATATTGATTCTTGATCATCTTTATCTGCTAATAAAACCCCCTTTTTAGATAGCCTCTCTGGTGTAATACAGAGATTTTTATATTTTTGCCCATCATGCAAACTTATTTCTTCAACCTTCCTGCTTTTCAGTTCCAATCCATAAAATGGTTCACTTTTTCTATGAGGAATAAGTTTTTCCTTAGAATTTTCATCACATTCGTTTTTTTGCTTTTTATCAGATAGCGATACATCTTCTGTATTAATTGAAGGTAGCTTTTTTCCTGCAATATTCATATTACTTATCTCATGCATTAATCTAACTTCATCTAACGTATGGTTCTGCTGTGCGATCAAGGCGCATCAGATGTAGGGGGGAGACCCCAGAAAGAACTGGTTGCATTTGTTATACTTGTTGTTAATGTGGATAAATTACTTTTCAGACAAAATAGATTGTAAAAAAGCCACAATTTCAGAAAAACTGGCATCCATTCCAATAGACCTATAAAAGTCATGGAGATCTTGACTATTGAGAAAAATATTTAATATTTGTTCCAGTAGAGATGTGATTTTTACTTTCAAATCTCTTACCTCCATTGATTCAAACGGATGTAGGTAATCACTCATACTTACACCATGTATAATAACTGTACTGAACTCCATTAACGCCGTAGAAAGTTCTTGAGATACATGTTCATGCAAGACTTGACTCATTGATTGCTGTAGATTTTGCAAAAGCACATCTTTAGCCGATGTTGCAGAAGCATTTAGCTTATAGTGAAGCACTGAAAAGCTCACCCTAAGTTCATCAATAACAATATTAAGCCTCAGAGAATGTTTCAAGGCTTCATGTTTTTTATACTCATCTGAGCTCGCTGGGAATGTTTTCTCTATGCTCTGATCAAAAAAATCCAATACTTTTTTCGTTTCAGACAGCATTTCAGCACGAAGTGCTATGGAATGTATAGCTATTAAAATCAACAAAAACCTTACAACCTTCATCACCGCTCTTCAACTGATGTAGAAATTCTAACTTGGCTCAAACCGAATAAAAGCCCATTTTAAGCGGTGCAAAGGCCACAAAGATCAATACCGCTGCTAACCGAAACACTTACGGCTCCGGCAACCCAACAGGAGCCTGACCGAAAATAGACTGCCCTTCACGGCAACTGTTCCTGCGTTGCTCTGGCTCTTGCATCCATGCAGTCGTGCGGCGGCGGTAATTTAGTCTGAAAGTCCACTTTCGTTCGTCAAATAGCTCGCTATTCTCCTCACAAAACCGAATTTTCATCCTCAATTT
>NZ_JAHHPQ010000494.1:0-1386 GCF_024606245.1 Endozoicomonas sp. SESOKO2 | reverse complement strand
ATGCTCAGAAAAGAGTCAATTAACAATAGCCAAACACTGTTTGCGTCATCAAAATATTGCCGTTAGCCCCTTAACAACCGAGGCATTTAAAAAATTGTTATCTAAACACCACGATGAGAAAAATTGGCAGGATATCTATCTTGCTAACATGAGAAAACATAAAAAAAATCAGAAGGAGTGGGACCGGTTGCTTGAGGAAGAATTTAGAGAGGTTGGCAAAGGAAACGAATATTATTGAGTTCGAATGGCCTGTTATGCCCTAACATTGTTCATGGATTATCATTAATGAATTGAAGGAAGCAATTTCCCATCCCTACGTTCGAGGGGGATGAGAAATTGTGAAATGATCTCAACAGAGATTAATTATTGATTACCAAAGGACAGTTATGCACAGGATGCTTTGAAATCGTAACATCCACATCAAACACGGCTTGTAACGTTTCGGCAGTCAACACTTCATGGGGTGTTCCCTGGGCTGCTAAACCGCCTTCTTTAAGAATAACCAGACGGTCTGAGTAACGGGCTGCCAGGTTAAGGTCGTGCAGAATGACCATTACGCCTACACCTTTCTCAGCCTGTTTGCGGGCCATTTTCAGAGTCAGTTGCTGATGAGCCGGATCCAGTGCTGATGTGGGTTCGTCCAGCAAGAGGTAGCGTTTGCCAAAATCCGTTTCGTCCCAGATCTGGGCCAACACCCTGGCCATATGAACCCTCTGTCGTTCACCACCGGAAAGGGTAGTGTACCGACGATCTCTCAGATGTAGACCATCGACTTCTTTCAGAGCCGCTTCAACGATGGCCAGGTTTTGAGTTCGGTCTGTCGAGCAGGGAATGCGTCCCAGAATGACCACTTCTTCAACAGTGAACGGAAAACTCAGAGAGGAAGACTGGGTTAACACGCCCAGCATCAAAGCTTGTTGCTGCAGCGACCAATCATTTCTGCCATTCAATTGTACATTGCCAGAAGAAGGCTTTTGCTCACCACTGATGACTTTCATCAGGGTACTTTTGCCAGCCCCGTTAGGGCCCAGAACAGTGACTACTTCACCGGGAGCGACTGAAAGACTGACATCATCAAGCAGTATCTTTTCACCGATCTGCACTGTGGCATTCTGAACCTTGAGACAACTCATCAGGCAATCCTCTTGCGTTGCTGCCACAACAGAGACATGAAGAACGGGGCCCCCATCAGGGCGGTGACAATACCAATGGGCAATTCAGCGGGGGCGACAGCGGTTCTGGCAATCATGTCGGCTGCCAGCAGCAGAATACCACCCAGCATGGCTGAGGCGGGTAACAGTGTTCTGTGATCAGGTCCTGCCATCAGGCGAATCAGGTGAGGAACAACCAGCCCGACAAAGCCAATGATGCCGGCTACCGATACAG
>NZ_JAHHPQ010000493.1:0-2538 GCF_024606245.1 Endozoicomonas sp. SESOKO2 | reverse complement strand
TGGATCATGGAAAGAAACAGCCAACATTACCCATAAGGGCAAAGTCCTCTCAGCCGACTTCAGTCCCGATAGCTGCCACGTGGTGACCGCCGGTGAAGATGAAACGGCGAAAATTTATGGCCTCAGGTCCAATGGGTCATGGATAAAAAAAGCCATCATTTCTCACGGGCTTGTGATCACCTCGGCCAAATTCAGCCCCGATGGCCGAAATGTCTTGACCGTTTGTACAGATTACACGGTGAGAATCACTGAACTGTGGAGGGGTTATTGATGATCGAATGAGCGTATTTTTGCTAAAAACCCGTTGAAAAACAGCGTTATATCGAAAGCCCGATGGCAATGTTTGCAGTGAGCTTTCAGTGAAAAAGTTTCCTTCTATCATTATTTTCCCGGATCAGGGTGTTGCTGTTGCTTAGTTCCATTGATCTCAATTTTCTGAACTTTCAGTCCAAAACCGGTTCTAAACGTTGAATTAATGCTAAATGTCCTTTCAAACCGAGGATAAATAGTGACTTTGAAGCTTTGAAGAAATCAGGCATGGACCCTTTGAAAAACAATGACAGCATTGTCGACTCACACTTGCCAACACCTGAGCAGCCTCGATTGGAGGAAGCACTGACGGGGGTCAGTGTTGGCAGGGAGGTTACTGTCAATGAGAACAATAAATCTTTATTACTCGATTTGCCCTATGTACCAAAATCTATGATTATTCGCTGCTTGGGTTTTCGAGAGATTACCCGGCTGGCAGAGGTATGCATATATCTTCGTGATCTTGTTAAAAGCGATAAAGCGCTGGAAAGAGCGTGGTATCGCCAGTTTCCATCACCATACCAATATCAACTAAAGACCATCGTTACGGCAAAAGATAAACAACAACTCCGCTATTGGTTGAGGCCATTTGCAAATAAGGACACTGTCGAGTCACTCATAAAAGATCAAAATTGTGCTTATTTTCCTGCTCTGCTGCTCTTCAACCACAGAAAACTGATGTTTCAATGTCAAAAATTCAAGCTAGTGGAAAAAGCCGAAATTATCCATAGTCAAACTATCAGTGTTGCCACCTTCAGTGCCGGTAGCCGTGATCTGGCCACCGTCAGTCACGATAAAAAAGTGAGAATCTATGGTCAGGAGGAAGATGGATCATGGCAATCAAAAGCCACGATCACCCATAATGATTGGATCAGATCAGCCACCTTCAGCGCCGATGGCCGCCATCTGGTCACCGCCAGCCACGATAAAACAGCGAGCATCTACGGTCAGAAGGACGATGGATCATGGGAATCAGTAACCACCATTACCCATAATAACTGGGTCATTTCAGCCACCTTCAGTGCCGATGGCCGTCATCTGGTCACCGCCAGTCACGATAAAAGAGTGAGAATCTATGGTCAGGAGGACGATGGATCGTGGGAAGTAAAAGCCACCATTTCCCATGACAGATTCGTCACTGCCGCCACTTTCAGTCCCGATGGTCGCCATGTGGTGACCATCAGTGGGGATAGCATAGTGAAAATTCGTAGTCAGGAGGATGATGGATCATGGCGAGAAGAGCACACTATTCATGCAGGTTTTATCGTTTCGGCCAGGCTCAGCCCCGATAACCGACATCTGGCGCTATGTGGTGCAGATTACGCAGTAAAAATCTATGGGCAGGAGGCTGCTGGACCATGGGTAGAAAAAGACACCATCAAACACCAGCGCACACTTACCTCAATTCACTTCAGCGCCGATAGCCGCCATCTGGTCACCGCCAGTAAGGATCACACGGCGAAAATCTCTGACCTGCAAGACGATGGATCATGGAAAGAAATGACCACTATTCGGCATGATAATCGAGTTTACTCAGCCAACTTCAGCGCCGATTGCCGCCATGTGGTGAGCGCCAGTGAAGATAACACAGTGAAAATCTACAGCCAGAAGGGCACTGCATTATGGGAAGAAAAAGCCTGCATTTGCCACAAGGGGGCGGTCACCTCAGCCAACTTCAGCACCGATAGCCAAAATCTGGTGACTGCCAGTCAAGATAACACTGCGAAAATCTATGGTTTGCAGGCCAATGAGTCATGGCTGGAAAAAGCCACCATTCAACACAAGAAAGCAGTCACCTCAGCCAACTTCAGCACCGATAGCCAAAATGTAATGACCGTCAGTGAAGATAAAACGGTGAGAATCACCGAACTATGGAGGAGTGATTAAAAAACAGTGTTATTTTTATGAACTTTTACTCTAAAACCGGTTCTAACCGTTTGAATCAATTTTAAATGTCCTTTCAAACCGTGGATAAATAATGACTTTGGAGCCTTGAGAGAAGCAGGTATGGGCCCTTTGAAAAACAATTCCAGCATTGACAGCTTACCCTTGCCAACACCGGAGCAGCCTCGATTGGAGGAAGCACCAACGGGTGTCAGTGCAGGCAGAGACGTTACTGTATATAACAACAATCCATGTTTATTAATCGATTTGCCCGTTGAACTGGAATCTACGCTTATTCGCTATTTGGGTTTTCGAGAGATTACCCGTTTAGCCAAGGTATGCAGA
>NZ_JAHHPQ010000492.1:0-1160 GCF_024606245.1 Endozoicomonas sp. SESOKO2 | reverse complement strand
AGCGGAACAGCTCCATACTGAACTCGCCATCCTTGTCTTTCCATTCCGGCCAGCCTAGCACCTCTTTCACTTGCTCATGTTTGAGCATGCCTTTGGTGCTATTCATGGACGAGAAGGATCGGAACAACTTCGTATTAAACTCGCCATCCCTGGCTTTCCATTCTGGCCAGCCCAGTATTGCTTTCACTTCCTTATGTGTGGGCAAGCCTCTACCATTATTCATGGACGAGAAGGAATTCAATACATCCAAACGTGCTAAATATTCGAGTTCACTCAGGCTACGTTCTGTGAAACTCCGGATATGTTTTTTTCTATTGTTTAACATGCTGGTCAGCATGCCTGTATTTTTGAAGTTTTCAGAAAGGTGCCCAAAAAAAGCGGTGGCATTATCGAAGAAGCTATTAAATGAACTTCTCTCTAGAAAGCCGAGGAGTTTATAAAAAGTAGACTTGACTGTGATGTTTTTTTTCTTGAATACCTCCATCAGGGTTTGTACTTTTTCCAGCTCTTCCTGACTTAATTCGTATTCGATATTTTCTTTTACTTTTTCCAATGGGTCACCGGGGATCTGAGTGTCTGCCGGTTTCTTTTTTTTGGCCGATGGCGCAGTAGCAGCTGCTTCAGTATTATTTCTCTTTCTACCCGGGCCCTTCTTTTTTTTCTGGGCCGGTTCTGATGAATCCGGCTTTGTTTCTTTCCGGATTCGTTTTGCTCTTTTTTTACTCTGATTGTCCGAAAGGCACTTGCTGCATAAAATCACGGAGGCAGTTGCCTCATTGGTTATTCGCCTTAATTCCTGTGTATTCAGTGCCTTGTTGCACTTGAAACAAGTGACAGTAGAACTTCCGGTATCCTGTTCAGCTGAAGGTTCCAGCGGGTCTTTATCTTCACGACTGCTGCCGTTTGTCGAATCGGCTCCCTGTTTACGGGCAGCAGATCCGCTCATCTGGCCGGTCTGACTCGTTGTTGCGGTCGATGATGCTTTGGTCGTTCGGGAGGATGGATTCTTTTTCCTGGTAGCCGACTGTCGGCCAGAATATTTGCCAGCAGCGATCTCACGGTAAACACTGAGTTCCTGACCATTCTCTGCCAGCCATGTCTGAATCAATCCCGGATGCATCGTTGCCGGATCTGACGTTTCCAGATCAAGAAGATCTGCT